>CAYGSI010000005.1:0-17091 GCA_964352655.1 uncultured Rickettsiaceae bacterium | reverse complement strand
TCATTATCTTGATCCTTTGCTACAGAATCAAAAATCATTTTTGCGTGCAACAAATCTATACATTGCTTCCCAGTAGGTGTAGTTTTGTTGCAAAGATCTAATGCTGTAAGGCCATCATTGTTTTGTACATTAACGTCTATTCCTTCTTTCTCAAGCAGAGATTCAACTATTTTTGAATGACCCTCCCGAGCGCTATACATTAATGCAGTCAAGCCAGAATTGTCTTGCAAATTGACGTCTATCTCTTTTTTCTCAAGGAGTCGTATAACAATATCTTCATAACCATCGTCGAGAGCAATCATTAATGCAGTATAGCCACCCTCGTCTTGCAAATTGACATCTATCTCTTTTTGCTCAAGGAGTCGTATAGCAATATCTTCATAACCATTATCGAGAGCAATCATTAATGCAGTATCGCCATCCTCGTTTTGCAAATTGATGTCTACTCTATTGTCTTCAATGAGGCGTATAGCAATATCTTCATCACCCTCATCGAGAGCAATCATTAATGCAGTATGGCCATCCTCGTTTTGCAAATTGACTTTTATTCCTTCTTTCTTAAGCAGAGATTCAACTGCTTCTGAATGACCCGCCCGAGCGCTATACATTAATGCAGTCAAGCCAAATTTGCTTTGTAAATTGACTTTTATTCCTTCTTTCTTAAGCAGAGATTCAAAGATATCTTTATTACGCCCTTGAGCGCTATACATTAATGCATTACTGCCATACTTGTCTTGTAGATTAATTTTTGTTTCTTGTTGTTCAATGAGGAGTTTAACGATATCCTTATTTTGCTTCAATACTGCCGCAATTAATGCAGTAACACCATCTTCGTATTGTTGTATATTGATTTTTGCTTTCTTATTCAGGAGTAACTCAACTATTTCTTTCTTATTCTGATTGGCGGCAATCATTAATGCAGTAACTCCATCGCTGCTGTGTGCATCAATGTCTATCCCTTTTTGCTCAAGGAGCTCTTTAACCCTCTCTAAATTACCTTTTTCACATGCATTGATTAAAGCAGTGTCTCCGTTGTAGTCCTTTGCATTGATGTTGTTATCACCTATTTTTTTTTCTTTATTTTGATTTGTTACAGTTTCCTCTGTTTGTTTTTTTTTCATAATTTTACCTGAATTTTGTTTTAATAAAAAGTAAATTAAAAAATATAGTACATTAATACAATTTAATTTAATTTGTAATATAAATAACAAATTAATAAAAGTAAAGTAATAAATTATCAATTTAATATATAATACCTTGCCAATAACAATTTTTTCCTATTGATGAAGTGGAATATAAAATATTCGTGCTTTATCAATAGGTTGATTCGTAAATTCAAGCCCATGGGCAAAAATACGCAGGCGAATTAAAAATCAAAATCATTATTATTGGATAGATTATTGTTATCCTGCAATTCAGAGGTCCAACTTTGAAGAAAAAAGAAAACTTATAAAAATGACAATTTGTAAACTAAAACTAAATGGTCATAAGATAGAGTTTGATTTGTGTCCACCATTTGACATGTTCATCAAATGTGACAAAATAGAGGAATGGCGCACCCGAGAGGACTCGAACCCCTAACCTTTTGATCCGTAGTCAAACGCTCTATCCAATTGAGCTACGGGTGCTAAAAGCCAATTTTGATCAAAATATATCAGTTTCAAGGCTCAGACGCAAGCACTTAAATCATGTTTGATAATTTTCAAATAGAGCTTATCTGGCATCTCAAGATTTATTTAACATCAAGATCTTCTGCATTAGCAGCTTTAGAATCAGCTACAATTTCTTTTTCCACTAATTTTTTTGGCAAATCTTGCCTAAATCTAATATTAGGTATATTAAAATATAGGGCTAACATTCTTGTAGCAAAACACCCTCCAACGACTATAATCACCATATTCCTAATACCGTCAGCACTTGGGTCGTCTGCATTTAAATTTAAATATATACTAAACACCAGCCCCCATATCACCCCTATTTCAGCATTAAAGGTTCCAGATAAACAAGTTATAGTCCTTTTCTTGCGAATAAGATCACGAAAGATAGTACCCCCGCTAGCAGTTAAAAAAGCAAAAAACGGTCCCCATAATTCTATTGGATTAATTTTTGCCATAATTGCAATAGATACACCAGTCACTATAAAAGCAGCTTGACCAGAAGCATCACCCAAAATTAAGATCTTATCCCAAAATTTATTAACGCTACTATCTTCTTCAGCTCTTTGATTATAATATTCAAGTAATCTTACAACCGAAAAACCAACTAAAACCACTATAATAATATAATACATATATGATGGTGTTAGGAATATACTCACCTCTTCTCTATTTGTTAACACATCTCTTATTATGCCACCGCCAACTGAGGGTAGCATGGCTAACAAAAAAGTATTAAATAAAGTAGCATTTTCTTTAGCAGCTATCGCAATACCAGAAATAGCAAAAGCAATGGTACCCATGATGCCAATTAAGTAAAACCATTTAGAATCTATAGTTTGCATTATAAGAACTGGGTAAAGATAATTTTTAACTACTTGCTTATATTCTGCGCTTTTAGAAAAATTTGTAATTTCGTTATTAAACTTTTCAACTATATCAATAGGCACAGTTTTTTTACTGAACATAAGATGTATAGGAGTTTTCACATTTAATTGTAATTCTTTAACAAGACCGTTATTTTCTTGTTTTAATATTCTTGCTGCCCCTACCACTCTATCTGAGATAAACCCATCTATTTCACCACGCATTAAACCTTGCAGAGCATCTGTTTCATTACGATATTCAATTATTATATCTTTATTAGATTCATCATTAATAAATAAATTAATTTGTGAATCCGCATAAACGAAACCTCTTGTTACACCAAGCCCAAAATTTTGTAGCCTGATTTGCGCTAAAAATTCTGCAACATTATTAAATTTTAGGTCTTTATCACTATCATTTAGCATAAATAAAGAATTTTCTTCATATCTGTATGGCACAGAAAAATAAGCATATTTTGACCTTTTTTCTGAATAAGTAGCACCAGCTGCCATGTCTTTTTCACCAGTTTGTAGTGCATTTTGATGATCAATCCACGATATTTCCCTATACTCCATATTAATTCCAATTCGCTTAGCAATGGTTTTAGTCAATTCAATATCCATACCAACTAAACTATTACCTGTTGATAAGCTTTTTTCAAATTGATAGGGCTCCCAAGGGTACCAACCATTTTTGATAGTGTCTTTATTTTGAAGTTCTAAACATTTTTCTTCTATACCCTTGGTTAACACTTCATTAGCATAAATTAATTTGGCAGAGAAAAAACAGGCAAATAATATTATTAATCTCAAAATCAACATAATCTTTTTTATTTATATATTTATAAATTAAGACTACATTACAGAATCAATAGTATGAAGAGATAGCAAATAAATTAACACTAAAAACAATCAATCAGTTGGTTTCAGGATACATAATTTTTTAAATAATCATTGATATAAGGTAAAATTACCTATAAATTTCGACTATTATTTTCCAAGATTTTTATAAATTATTACATTTTTTAAATGCCCACGAAGGGTTTTAGAGAAATTATGCCCACCCATACCACTTGAAACAAAATATAAATAGTCAGTTTTTGCCGGTTTTATCGCAGCTTTGATAGCTTTTTCTCCTGGACAAGAAATAGCACCAACTGGCAACCCCTTAACATAATATGTGTTATAAGGTGAATTGATTTTTAAATCAACGCGAGTAAGGGCCCTATTAAGACGATATTTACCTTCAGTAATTGCATAAATAACAGTAGGGTCAGCCTGTAATTTCATTTTTTTGTTTAATCTATTGATAAATACAGAAGCAATAATTGGTTTTTCTGCATTATTACCAGCTTCTTTTTCAATAATAGATGCTAAAATTAGTACATCTAAACGTGTTTTTAATGGCGATTTAGGCGATAATTCTGGTATTAATTTGTCTAAAGTAGCAGACATTCCCTGGCGCATTTTTTCTATTATATTTTGCCTTTTATCACCATAAGAATAAAAATATGTTGAGGGCATTAAATATCCTTCAGGAATATTACCAGTTATTGAACCCTCTAACAATTGCTGATCATTAATTTTATCAATGATTTCGTTAACTGTAGCCCCCTCAAATATAGTCAATCTATGAATAATAGATTTCCCGCTAGCCAATTTTCTTATTACTTGCAACGGGGAAATTTTTGCCGTAAAAGCATATTCACCCATTTTTAGCGGTTTATATAAAGAATATAATCTGGCTATAATTTTGAAAAAACTAACATTAGATATAATTTTCGCTGAACCAAGTTTTTCACTAATTTCATCAACAGAAGAATTTTTCTCTATTAAAACTATTTTCTTCTCTTTAAGCGCACTTGGCAAATATAAATATCCAACAAGCATATTGGCCGAAGTAAAACTAATAACTGCTAGCAACAATATGCTGTATATCTTTATTTTTAACAAAATTTATATGATATGATTAGTAATTTTTTCAAAAAAAAAACAAGACCACTTCGACCGTTGGATAAGCTCACTATCAGAGAACTTTATGTTTAAGGTGGGATAAAATGTTACAACGCCACGACGAAGCAAGTGACCAATCCCTTTTAATGCTTATACTCTCTAAGGTTTTTTATCTATCCTAACCTGCCAAGCAGCCCTGCCAGTTTATCCGCCAATCATAGCATTATTCTAAATTTCTTGCAACTATCTTTAATTCATCAAAAATAGAAGTAAGAATTTTTTGAAAATCTTCATTAGCTTCTTCTAACACAGCGCCACCATCTATTTTTCTTTGTTTTTCTTGATTATCTATTAATCCTAAAGCTAACATCACAAGAGACAATTCAAAAGAAGCTGAAGGATTTGATTGCTTGATTTTAGATAACTCAAGATCCAATTTTTCAGCTAATAACAGCAATGCAGAGCGATTCTCATCCGGACATGATAACCTAAAATCTCGATTAGCTATTGTTATTGTTATTATCGACATAATGAGTTTTTATTTGTTCTAATTCTTTAATATAATTTTGAATTTGGTCAAGCGTTGCCAAATTATTTGCTTTAAGTTGTTGATTTTGTAATTTTAACTCCTCAATTTGATAATCCTTATTTTGCAAATCTTCTTTTAATTTCGTTATATCTTCTCCTATTTTTTTTATAAGATCTAATAATATTTTTTTTGTTAAATTCATTGGATTAACATCTCAATTTTATCCTGTATACCTATTTATTTAATTACCTAACCTATATCGTTAAGTGTCAAATTGAATAATTACCATTTTACTAGAGATATAAAAAATTATAAAGCAATATTACTAAAATTAACAAAATAAAAGCGCCAATAGTAATAGGTTTTTTATATTTGTTATTTTTACTAATTACCTTCTCGCCATTTGTTGCTTTAACCTTGATTAAATTATTATTTATATTAGGCTTTTCAATACCAAGGAATTCATAATACATTTTCTTATAGCCTTCAACATAAATTTTTCCTGGTATTATATCATAATTCTCCTCTTCAAGGGCTATAAGATATTGTTTACGAATTTTTAACTTATTCGCAACATCATCAAGACTATATACTAATTTTTCTCTACCCTCTTTAAGCTTAGACATTTTTACGTAAGTAACTAAAGTTTTCTTAAAAACAATTCAAGTTTTTTGTTAGCCAAAATTAACATATTTAGGTTAACAACTTCTTGAGTTTTTAATTCTTTCACAAAATCAGTAAAAATACTAGCTATTTGTTCATGCTCTTTAAGCCAAGCAGTTAAATTAATTTTAGTTGTATTGTAATTAATGATCTTTGAAACTAACCTTTTTTGCTTATCATAAAAATCGTCTTTAAGAGACTGAATAGATAATCTGTTCCAATATGATTCATCTATTTGAGCTTCACATGACTTCCTTAACCAATCAATATCCATAGTATCACCTGTTTCAAAATATAGATTAGCCATTTCTTCCTCATTATAATTACTTTGCTTTGATATATGAATAATATCAAAAGAAGATATTAGCAATTCAAGCGAAGCTATATTTATAGCCAATTCTTTAGGCACAAACACATCACAATATGTTTTTATTTTATTATCAAATTTTATCTTTGTTTCTCCGAAAAGTAGCTTTTCCATTCGATTTTTAATTTTGACTATTTGATCTTTATGCTCATTAATTGTATCATTAACATCTAACGGTGAGTTAGTATTTTTAATAAACCAGCTAATACCCCTTCGCATTATTTTGGTTAAGTTGGTGAACATATCAATTTTAATTTCTTCTGATATTTTAGGCCCTAATGCTTCAACCTGATGCCATAAATTATCAAGATCAAATAATTCATAAATTACAGCATAAGCTCTAATAATGTCACAAACAAAACCACCTGTTTCTTTCTTAATAACATTAATTAAAGAGCCACCAATTTGGTTAACTAATTTATTAGAAATTGAAGTATAAATAATTTCTTTTCTTAAGGGATGATTTACAATTTCATCATAAAAATTTTCCTGCATTAATTCAGGAAAATAATCAATTAAATATTTTTCAAAATATTTATCATTAGCAATATCTGAATTAATTAATTGTTTTTCTATCGACATTTTACTATAGGAAAGTAAAACAGCAAGCTCTGGTCTGGTGATATTTTCTTTAGCAATAATTCTTTGAGATAATTCAACTTGGTTTGGCAGAAACTCTACTTTTCTATTTAATAACTCCTCTTGTTCTAGGTCTTTAATTAATTGCCCAATAGCTTCAATATTTATTACGGGGCTTTTTTTCATTATGCAAAGAGCTTGATTTTGATCGTAATTATCGAGTAATACAAGATTTTCAACCTGTTTTGTCATTTTTAACAATAATATATTTCTTTCCTCTGGCGTTATTTTTCTGGAACTTACAGCAGAATTTAGAGCAATTTTAATATTAACTTCATGATCCGAACAATCAACTCCAGCAGAATTATCAATAAAATCAGTATTTACAAGACCACCTGCACGAGAATATTCAATTCTGGCAAGTTGTGACATACCAACATTTCCACCTTCACAAATTACCTTCGCTCGTATTTCATTAGCATCGCATCTAACATTATCATTTGCTTTATCACCAATATCGATGTTATTTTCTTTAGAGGCCTTAATATAGGTACCAATTCCACCATTCCATAAAAGATCAACCTCAGCCTTTAATACCGCTTTTATTAAATCATCAGGAGTGATAGAAACAACATCCAAATTGAGCAGATTTTGAATTTCTTGTGAAATAATAAGAGTTTTAGCAGACCTATCAAAAACTCCTCCACCTTTAGAAATCAGTTCAGAATTATAATCAGACCATTTGCTTTTTGGCATATTAAAAAGCCTTTCTCTTTCACCATAGCTTGATTCATAATCAGGATCTGGGTCTATAAAAATATGCATATGGTTAAAGGCAGCAACCAGCTTAATATATTTTGAAAGCAGCATTCCGTTACCAAACACATCACCAGACATATCACCAATACCAATTACAGTAAATGGCTCTGATTGAATATCAATGCCTATTTCTCTAAAATGAAATTGCGCTGAAATCCAGGCGCCTTTTGCGGTAATTCCCATTTTTTTATGGTCATAACCAACAGATCCACCAGAAGCAAAAGCGTCACCAAGCCAAAAATTATATTCATGTGATATAGCATTAGCGTAATCTGAGAATGTAGCAGTACCCTTATCTGCTGCAACCACCAAATAAGAGCTTTCAGCATCATATATTATAGTATTTGCTGGACGTATAACTTGACCATTTACTAAATTATCAGTTATATCTAGCATACCTCTTAAAAAATTTTGATAACAAGAAATAACTTTGTCCATATATTCATCGCTTGAAGATATAGAATCTTGCTCAAAATTAACAACAAATCCACCTTTAGAACCTACTGGTACAATTACTGAATTTTTTGTCATCTGAGCTTTTACAAGGCCAAGCACTTCTGTGCGATAATCTTCTATTCTGCTAGACCATCTAAGACCTCCCCTGGCTACCTCTCCACCTCTTAAGTGGATAGCTTCAAAATTATTTGCATAAACAAATATTTCTGCATACATTCTAGGAGCCGGCAAATCTGGAACTTTATAAGAGTTAAATTTAAATGATATATAATTTTTAATCTTAAAATTAAATTGTCCAGCCTGGTCATTATCATCGGGCCCTAATTGATAAAAATTTGTTCTTACAGCAGCATCAATCGTAAGATAAAAATTCCTTAATATTTTATCTTCAGAAGAATTTGGTACTTTATCAAGGTAAGCAAATATTTTTTCTGTAATAGATGAGCTATTATCGCAATTAACTGAATTTTGCAGAGATCCCCAATTCGGATTAAATTTAGCATCAAAAAATCTAACCAATAATTCTGTAAACAAATAATGTTTTATCAGAGTTTTTTTAATATAATCCTTACTATACTGAATATCAGTTTGATTTAAATAGGAAGTTAATGCTTTAAGCAAGAGGATTTTTGTCCAATCCATTCCTGATAAAACCATTAACTTACTTAAAATATCACTTGAAAAAACACCTTCATTAATTTTATCAAGAGCGGTTTCAATATTTTTCTTTAAAATAGCGAAACTTACCGTGATTTCAATGGGGCTAGATAGCATAAATTCATAGATCCAGCTTTGTTTTATTGCACTTGATCTTTTAATCAAAAAACTTTGCTCATCAATTGCTATAAAACCTAAATTTTCAATTGATGGCAATATCTCCGATAGAGTTATAGGGGTTGCTGAACTATATATTTTTAAAATAAATTCAGAAGATTTTTTTTGTAATAAATTAAAAACTTTTTTATGCTTTTTGCTGGCTAATTTTAAATTACCAAAATCCTCTATTGTCTCTTTTGCACAAAATTTATGACGATAAGAATTAGGAAAAATTGGCGCAATTATTTTATGTTTTTTTCCTGCTTCATATTCACCATATTTTTCACATAATTTCTGTAATAACTCATCAGACCAATTAGTAGTAATTTTTACCAAATCACTTTCAAGTTTAGCAGATGAAAAATTCAATTTAGATTTATCTTTGACCGGAATAGTTGCAAATAAATGGGCAAAATCCTGTGCAACTACTGTAATATTATCAGTAATAATTTTACTTTCAAATTTTTTTGATAAATATTTAACAATATTATTATATGCATCTGGAGTTAAACGCTCTCTTGGCATAAATAAAATAATATTAATAAAAGAATTAGACCAATCTTGTTGGATAAATAATTTTAATTTTAAACTTATCATACCAGATAACATATGCAAACACATGCAAAATAGGTCAGATTCATCTATTTGAATTAACATTTCACGAGGTAAAGATTCTATAATATTTTTAAGCTTTTTTACATTATAACTATTGGGAGGAAAGTCTGATTCATCAATAACATGATTCATTTTTTCTCTTAAAATTGGTAAATTTTTAATCGATTGAAAATATAAAGCCGTCCCATATAAACCAAAAATAATTGTGCCTGAATTATAATTTCCTTTATCATCAAGATGCTTTACTAAAATATAATCCACTAATGCATTTCTATGTACAGGAGATATTTTATTTAATTTTCCAAGAATTACTAATTTCGAGGCATAATTTTCATTTTTAGAAAAATCAATGATAGCATTAATTTCTTCGCTATTATCCTGCCATATTGCCTTTACTCCATCTTCATGAGTTATTTTCATTGACTTAGTTTCAAATTCAGTCATGCCAAGGAACGTAAAATTATCCTTCTGCAACCAATTTAGAAACTCAAGTGTTTCATCAGCTGGTAAGTTTCGTTGTTCATAGATTTCTTTATGTTGTAATATATCCGTTGTAACACCAATAAGTTTACCAAGCAATTTTTGCCATGAATAATAGGTATAATCAACAAGGTCGATAATTTTATTTATCTCAGTTTTTAAGGTTTTAATTGTTTCCTCATTAAAATTACCTAAAGCTTTTATAAAAACTAAAGACTCATGATTAGCATTTCCATGTTTATTTAATATATCTATCAAACGACCATCATTATCTCTTTTAGAAAAAATCATTGGATGGAAGGTAAAAATCGTCTGTAGCCCAAGCCGTGAAATCAAACAATTTAGTGAATCAATAATGAAAGGCCTATTTTCAATAATTATTGAAATGGTAATTGCTGGATTTCTCTGAAAGTCAATTTTTGCTATTTCTACTTTTCTTTCAGTTAGTTTTCGCGTTTTAAAAAATTCAAACGCCTCATCAGTAAAATCACCAAATAACTCTATTTTATTTTCAGATCTATAATCAACAGGTATATAATTTAGAAATTTTTTTGCAAATTTTTGATATAATTCATCTTTATTCTTAGATTTCACAAGTGCTGAGATTTTAGCACTATAATCATCCATTTTACAATTAAGTTTACTTAAAAATAGATCTTGGTTTTTTTTGTTAATATTCATATATTTGCAGATAATAAATTTTTAGCTATTAATTGATTGATATGATATAACAAATGCAAATTTCTATCAAGGAGAGGATACAAAATAAATGAATACAATTTTTGCACAATCTTCTGCCCCAGGAAAAGCAGGGATAACAGTTTATAGAATATCTGGACCAAATAGTATTAAGGCATTAGAAAAATTAACCAATCATTCTATACAAAACACTATCCCACGTAAAATGTATTTACGTAAAATTTTTGACCCTAAAAACAAGCAATTAATCGATGAAGCGATGGTCGTATATTTTAATGCTAATTCCAGCTTTACAGGTGAGGAGTCAGTGGAAATAAACACTCACGGCAGCATCGCAGTTAGTAAATTATTGAATCAAGCCTTGATTTCTATAGATGATTTACGCCTAGCTGAGCCTGGGGAATTTGCAAAACGTGCATTTTTAAATGGAAAACTCGATTTAACAGCAGCAGAAGGGTTAGCAGATTTAATTGAAGCAGAAACTAAAGCTCAGGCTAAACAAGCCTTAAGACAAATGGGTGGAGCGTTAGAGAAACTTTATTCTAATTGGCGCAAGCAATTATTGAAAATAATGTCTCTATTTGAGGCATATATTGACTTCCCTGATGAAGAAATTCCAGATGAAATATTGCTAGATACAGAAAATAATATCAAAAATTTATGCACTGAAATACAAACTCATGTCAATGATAACCACAGAGGTGAAAGGCTTAGACATGGTTTAAAGCTAGCAATTATCGGTGCGCCTAATGTTGGCAAATCAAGTTTAATGAATTATTTGTTAGAGCGTCAAGCTTCAATAGTTTCTGAAGTCGCCGGCACTACTAGAGATGTAATTGAAGGGCATTTAGACATTGGTGGTTATCCTATTATTTTACAGGATACTGCAGGCATAAGAGAAAATAGCAATGATAAAATAGAACAAATTGGTATAACAAAAGCAAAACAAGCATTAAATCAAGCAGATATAAAAATTATAATTCATGATATAAATGATGTTAGCGAAAGACTAGATAATGATAGCGACAATAACATTATTGTTTTCAATAAAATTGATTTAGGAATAAAGATAGATCTTAATCCAGATATAATATATATCTCAGCTAAAACTGGTAAAAATATTGATAAATTATTAAATAAAATCAAAGATATTGCAGAAAATCTAGCTAGCCCAACCGAAGCGCCACAAATCACCAGAACAAGACATAGAGCTCAATTATCTAAAGTGCTTGAAACGCTCTTAACGATCAACATAAAAGGTGATTTAGTTCTAGCTGCAGAAGATGTAAGAATATGTGTTAGATATTTGGAAAATATCACAGGAGTAATAACAGTTGATGAAATTTTAGGAGAAATTTTTAGTAATTTTTGTATTGGCAAATAAAATTAACCAATAGCAATCATCATTTTACATTATCAGATTCTATTTGAATTCAGCATATAATTTATCTTAAATTTGACCAATCAGGATCAGATGCATCATGTGGTGTAGGAATGAGTCTTTCATTATAACCAGTAAAATCAATAGTATATATTCTGCTTAAATTTGGCTTATCTTTTTTCCCTGGTCTAATACCTTTAGCAAATGCAATTAAGCGTCCATTTGGTGCCCAAGTGGGCGTTTCAACTAAGTAACCACTAGCAATCAAACGCTCACTATTAATGAAATCTATTGTGTCAATATTTAATACACCAATTGTAAAGCCAAATTCACGACTAATTTTAGTAAAAACTATATTTCCGGTTTTAGACCAATTAGGTTCCGCATAACTACCAATGCTGCTTATTCGATTAATGTTAGTGCCATCTTTATTCATAACATATAAACGCCTTTGACCGCTCATGTCAGAATTAAATACAATTTTATTACCATCAGGTGAATAACACGGAGAAGTATAGATAGCCCCCCCTCTGGTAATTTGTTTTTTCTTCCGAGTTTTTAAGTTAAATTCATATATATGAGTTTTGCCATCTTTAGCAATAGACATAATTACATTTTTACCATCAGGAGAAAATCTGGGAGCAAATGACATGCCAGGAAAATTCCCTAGCAAATTAGTTCTATTAGTTTTTAGGTCAAGCGTAAATACTTGCGGAATATTATTTTTATATGAAAGATATAATATTTTTTTACCATCAGGAGAAAAACGCGGTGTTAGAACAAGTTCAGCACCATCTGTTAAATATCGATGATTTGCTCCATCTTGGTCCATTATCGCAATACGCTTTACTCTTTTTAAATATGGTCCTTTTTCTGAAACATAAACTATTCTACTATCAAAATAACCACTATACCCTGTAACTTTTTCATAAATTTTATCAGCTATTTTATGACCAGCTCTACGCCAAATATTAGCAGATAAAGTTATAGTTTCAGAAATTAATTTATTTTCAATTATTGTATCCCAGAGGATAAATTTAATCTTTATTTTCCCTGAAGGAAGTAGTTTAACTCTTGCATTGAGTAATAAATTAATATTAATCTGTTGCCAAGCTGCAAATAATGGCTCATGTTTTGTGCCCAGCTTGTTTTCAATAAAAGCATTACGTGAGATAGATTTAAATAAACCAGAATTTTGTAAATCGTTTCTAATTATTTCTGTGATTTTATTAGCATATTTTTTATCTTCAGAATTTTCATAGGCAAATTCATTAATAGCAATAGGGATAGGATCAACGCTACCTGTTGTAATATCTATCGTTTCAGCATAAGCCATAGATAAATTCAAATTCATAGCTAAATAACTTACTATAATAATTTTTACTATTTTAATCATAATTTTTTCTTTCTATTATAGATAAAATAAATAATACATAAGAATGCAGCTAAACTATACCAAGTAATAGCATATTCTAAATGATCATTCCTAACTACAGTTAAATAATTGGAGCTAAGTGGCTTTAAAGCTGGAGGTAAATTTTGGCTATTTACTTGTAATAAGTAAAATCTATCCTCTGTTAGATTTAATTGATTTTTAGCTTGTTTTAAATCAAGTGTAAACCAAATATTTTTTTTAAGATCATTTTCCGGCACAAATAATCTTTTTTTCTCCCCACTCATAACAAAAGCAGTTATAGTTTCTTTAATCGGTGATTTAAAATTCTCTATTTGCGTTTTAAGCTTTTGCGTCACCCAACCGCGAGATACTAAATAAATATTACCAAAATTATCTTCAAATGGCGTAAGAACGTAATAACCATCTTTTTCAGGATATGCAGTTCTTCGTCCATATAAGAAAATATTCTGCCCATCAATAAAATGACCATTTAACTGAATTTTAGTATATAATTTGAAAAAAAATTGGGTTTTATCTATTTTTATAGCTGGATTAGCTATATTAGCTTCAATTTGTGCAATGAATGTTTCTTTCTCTTTTAAACGGCTTAATTGCCAGGTGCCAAGATATATTAATATAGCAACACAACAAGCAATTAACATGAATTCAGCTAATTTAAATTTTTGGCCAAATAGAGAAATATATTTCATTATAAAATTTTCATGTAAGTAATATTAGCTCTTTTATACTTATTCTTCTTTAATAGGTACTGGTTTAAATAATTTTTCATTGGCAGCAGCAAACCCCAGCATATTTCTAGCTTTTTCATCAAGCATATCAAGATCCAGCGATTCTGGCCTCAATAATTTTGCTCTATTTTCAATTTCAAGCCTCTCTGATCTTAAATTATCTAATTTTGTATAAGTTCTTTCGAGTTCCCCTTGTAATTTAAAATAGGCTAAAATGCCTCTGCTACCATAAATTGAGTGAAAAACAAAATATAATAACATTAACGATATGATAATATTAAAAATTGTTTTTTTCGTAATTTTTACAAATAATCTATTATTCATTTTATTATAATTGGTAAAATAAATATAAAGCAATTATCGGAGTCGTTAAAATTATACTATCAAATCTGTCTAATACACCACCATGACCTGGTATAATATTACCACTATCTTTAATTTTAAATTTGCGTTTAAAATATGAAATAAATAAATCACTAATTTGAGCGATAGCGGCAATAATAACAAAATTAGTGGATAATATAAGATGTGAGCCACCAAAATAGGCCAAAATTATATCGTAAAATGTAAAAATACTAAATAATATTGGCAAAATAGCTGCAATCAAAATAGCTGTACAAAAACCAGAAATAGTTTTTTTAGGGCTGAGTGTTTTAGCAAGTTTTAGCCCCCCTATCATTTTTCCTGCAAACATTGCAAAAACGTCAACACTCCATATCGTAACGAAAAAGGCAAATAATAACCAACCTGTAAAATCTATTAGTGAAATATATAATAAAGAAATAATAGGTATAGGAATTATGATTAACCCTAAAAAGAGGTATTTTTTGCGTGCATAGGTCATATTATACCATTCAGATAACATAAATCCGCTAATTAACATCATTAATACAACAAAAAAAGACCTTGCAAAAAAAATTGAACCTATAAAAATAACAGCGATAAATATCCCAGAGATAGTTCGTTGTATTAAATTCAATGAACAATTAGACAATATTTTCATAGGCTATTTCTCCCGCCAAAGTTTCTTTTTCTTTTGGAATAGTCAAATATTGCTTTATTTATATCATCAATTGAAAAATCTGGCCAGAACTTATCGACAAAATATAATTCTGCATAGGCAGATTGCCATAATAAAAAATTACTAATACGTAACTGACCACTTGGCCTGATTAATAAATCAACATCTGGCATTTTAGGGTCATAAAGAAAATCTTTAAATTCAATTTCTGAAATTTCTTTTTTACCAGAATTAATGATTTTTTGACAAGCATCAACTATCTCAGTCCTAGAGCCATAACCAAGAGCTATACATAATGTAATTTCATCATTATTTTCTGTGAGTTTAATCGCCTTATTTATTTTTATTTTTAAATCATCATTTAATTTATCAAAATTACCAATTACTTTAAGTTTTACATTATTTTTATGCAAAGATTTTAATTCTTTATCCACGTAATAACTAAGTAATTTCATAATCATATTTACTTCATCTTCTGGACGTTGCCAATTTTCTGAAGAAAAAGCATATAAAGTTACATATGGGATATTTAATTTTAAGATTTCTGGTATTAATTTTTTAGCAGTTTCGGCACCTTTTTGATGACCAGATGCTTTGGGTAATCCCTTAGAATTAGCCCATCTAGCATTCCCATCCATTATAATTGCAAGATGTTTCATGTCCCTTCTCAAATTAAGAGTTGTTAGAAGCCTCAGCTAATCTTTCTGCTTCATAATTAGATATTAAAGGTTCAATAAATTCATCTAATTTTCCTTCGCGCAGAATTTCATCCATCTTATATAGAGTTAAATTAATGCGATGATCACTAATGCGACCTTGAGGGAAATTATAGGTTCTAATCCTTTCTGAACGATCACCAGAACCAACTTGGCTTTTTCTAGAGTCTGAGCGCTCTTTCTCTTGTTTTAATCTTTCTTCTTCATAAATTCTTGAGCGCAATATCTTTAAAGCCTTTGCTTTGTTTTTATGCTGTGACTTTTCATCTTGTTGACAAACAACTATACCAGTTGGTATATGGGTGATCCTTACAGCAGAATCTGTAGTATTTACGTGCTGTCCACCAGCACCAGAAGCGCGATATGTATCAATTCTTAAATCTTTATCTTCAATTTTAACATCCACTTCCTCTGCTTCTGGTAATACAGCAACAGTTGCAGCTGATGTATGTATTCTACCACTAGATTCAGTTTCAGGAACACGTTGAACTCTATGAACACCAGATTCAAATTTTAATCTAGAAAATACTCCATTACCATTAATAGAAGCCGTTGCTTCTTTATATCCACCTACACCTATTTCGGTAATAGATAAAATTTCAAATTTCCAGCCCCGTAACTCAGCATAACGACGATACATATTAAATAAATCAGCAGAAAATAATGCAGCTTCTTCGCCGCCAGTACCAGCCCTTATCTCAATAATAGCATTTTTATAATCTGCTTCATCTTTGGGCAATAAAGCTATCTTTACTTCTTTTTCAAGTGCAGCAATCTCATGAGTTAAATCATTAAATTCTTGCTCAATCATTTCCCTAGTTTCATTATCTAATTCTTGCTCTTTAATTAATTCTTTAACACCTTCAAGTTCCTTAACTGCTTTATTATAAAAATTAATTTTTTCTACCACAATCCCTAGGGCAGCATATCCTTTTGATGCTTTAACAAATTCATCGCCAGATAGACCGCTAGTTAATTTATCGGATAATTCTTGATGTTTGAGTAAAATTTTCTTTAAATTTTCTTGAAAACTCATATAAAACCGTTTAATAACTACAAAGCACAATAACTTATACTGGTTATTGAGGTTTATAAACTGGTGGAGATGAAGGGAATCGAACCCCCGACATCCTGCTTGCAAAGCAGGCGCTCTACCCCTGAGCTACATCCCCAGTTATATTTATGATAATTGATCAATAGTTTGCCCCTGTATAGACATACAAAATATGCTAATTGTATATCTTCTCCATGATGTTTAGTCAAGTGTTTTTTAATATTAATAAGCAGGGCGATTAAATTCTCTGAATTAAGAGGTTAAGAAAAGGGGTAAT
>CAYGSI010000004.1:7504-60279 GCA_964352655.1 uncultured Rickettsiaceae bacterium | reverse complement strand
TAACACAAGGGATTGACTCACAAAATTATCAAAAAAAACTTCCGAAGTCAGGAAATATCACTCTTTTTTCGCATTAACCTGCCTTGCTCTCTGGCCCAATCCTTATTTTTGATAGTTTCTCTTTTATCATGTTGTTTTTTACCTTTAACCAAGCCTAGCTCTAGTTTAATAATATTTTTTTTATTAAAATACATAGATAAAGCAACAATGCTGTAACCTTTTAATTTAACTTTACCAGTGAATTTTTTAATCTCTCTTTTATGCAGCAGTAATTTGCGAGGCCTTTTGGTTAAATGATTAAATCTATTTGCTTGTTTATATTCTGCAATATGGCAATTATATAAAAAAACCTCATTGTCATTTATTGCAGCATGACTATCTGCTATCGTTACTTTTCCATTTCTGATAGATTTTACTTCACTGCCAGTTAAAACTATCCCAGCTTCTAATCTATCTTCAATAAAATAGTCAAAACTTGCCTTCCTATTATGGGCAATAGTTTTTTTATAATCAGACATTAAAGGCTACCAATATCTGTTAATGTTTTCTCGATTAATTTTCTATTTTCAAGCGCTGGTATCATTAATGGTGAGGTAATTTCTTTTGAACATAATTTTAATAAATAACAAGCATATTTAACGCATACAGGATTAGTTTCTTTAAATATTGCATCATATAAAGGTAGTAATTTTTGCTGCAAATTCAAGGCTTTCGTAAAATTTCCATCTTGTAAATAATTCTGTAATAATACACATTGATTTGGTAATATGTTAGAGCTTACTGAAAATAAACCAACGCCGCCATTAGCGCTATAAGCAATAGCGTTATTATCGTCGCCAGCTAGCATAGTAAAATCGGAGGGGGTTTTTGCTGATAATCTAAGTGGTTTTTCAATATCATCACTACTATCTTTCAAAGCAATAATTTTTTCATTTTCTGCCAATTTTAAGATGGTATTATCCGTAAAATCTGTACCCACTCTTCCCTTGTTAGAATATAAAATTATAGAATGCTTACTATTTTCTGCTATGATTTTAAAATATTGTAATATAGCTTCTTGCCCTGGTTTTATATAATGTGGAGGAGTGCATAATATACTATCTATTGCTAATTCATTTAATTTACTTATCTTATCTATCACTTGATTAGTCGAAAAAGCTGTTACGCCTGCAATTAATGGCACCCTGTTTGAGGTTATTTTAGCAGCTGAGCCTATTAAATCATAGTAATTTTCTGATGTTATCATGCTTCCCTCACCGGTAGAGCCACCAATTAATAAAGCACTGGCTCCGGATTTAATTTGCAAATTAATCATGTTTGCAAGGGAATTATGATCAATCTTACCGTCTTTTAAGGGTGTTAATAGCGCTGTAATTAAACCTTTATAAATAATTTTTTTCTTCATAATTAATCTATATAAACTAATTTAAAAATATCTTCTGCATGCTCTGATATATGAATAACCTGAGATTATAGTCAAGATAGCTGATATCCACAAAAAAATATGCGCTATTAAATCAAGATGTTTTATCCCAGACCCGATAGAGCCAACAATCAGCATAGTAATTGAAACCATCTGCATCGTTGTTTTAATTTTTGCAAGATGTGTTACCGGAACACTGACCCTAACTTGCGCTAAAAATTCACGCAGACCAGCTACAGCAAATTCTCTTGCTAAAATAAGTAAGCACGGTATCTCATCTGCCCTGTCAAATTTAACTAACATTAAAAGTATACAACCAACTAACACCTTATCTGCTATTGGGTCAAACATTTTGCCAAAACCTGATACGATATTATATTTTCTAGCAATGTAACCATCAAAAAAATCCGTCAAGCTTGCTATTGCAAAAATAATTCCACCCAATCTATGTGCAAATTTTGAATCATCAAAATAAAAGGACAAAATGAGTAGTGGAATCGCAATAATACGTAAAATAGTTAAATAATTTGGTAAATTTTTATCAATTTGCATTTATTATTATTCTAACTTGTTTTTCCTATAAATAAGTTATATATAAACTTAGATGATAGCAAAAAACCAAAATAATCTCTACTAATATAATTAATTTATTCAAATTTAAAAATGGCAACTATATATAGTAAAGCTTTAGATAGTGTAAAAGATGTAATAAAAGATGGTATGTTGATTCATGTTGGTGGCTTTGGACTTTGCGGTATTCCTGAAAATCTAATTGCAGCAATTGCGACATCTGGCGTAAAAGATTTAACTATTGTTAGTAATAATTGTGGAGTTGATGATTTTGGCCTTGGAATATTACTTAGAGATGGTCAAATAAAAAAAATGATTTCTTCCTATGTTGGCGAAAATAAATTATTTGAAAAAAAATATTTAGATGGAACTCTGGAGCTTGAGCTGAATCCACAGGGCACTTTAGCTGAAAGAATTAGAGCTGCTGGGGCTGGAATTCCTGCTTTTTTTACTAAGACTGGTGTTGGCACTATCGTTGCTGAAGGCAAAGAAATACGTATATTTAACAATCAGGAATATCTAATGGAACATGCTATATTTGCTGATCTTGCAATTATAAAAGGTTATAAAGCTGATCGTTTTGGTAATGTAATATATCAAAAAACTGCTCGAAATTTTAACCCAATCATGGCAACAGCTGCTAAAATTACTATTTGTGAAGTAGAAGAAATCCTTACAACGGGTAGTTTAGACCCAGATAATATTCATACTCCTGCTATTTATGTTAATAGGTTAGTAAAGGGAGAGCATTATGAAAAAAGAATTGAAAAAATAACAATTAGGGAGCAAAAACGATAATGGCTTGGGATAATGATCAAATGTGCAAAATTGCAGCAAATATGGAAATACAAGACGGTATGTTTGTTAATCTTGGCATTGGCATGCCGACAAATATTCCTAATTATATACCAGAATATATGCAAGTTTGCTTTCAAAGTGAAAATGGTATGCTAGGAATGGGACCTTTTCCTTATTCTGGAAAAGAAGATGCAGATTTAATAAATGCTGGCAAACAAACTATTACAGCTTTGCCAGAAACTAGTTATTTTGATAGTGCAGAATCATTTGTTATGATTCGTGGTTCGCATATTGACCTTACTATACTTGGCGCATTTGAAGTATCACATAATGGTGATTTAGCAAATTGGGCAGTTCCAGGTAAGATGGTTAAGGGAATGGGCGGGGCTATGGATTTAGTAGCAAATATTAAACGGGTAGTAATTCTTATGAGTCATAACGCAAAAGATGGTTCCCCAAAATTGGTTAATAAATGTACCTTGCCATTGACTGGTGCTGCTGTGGTAAATTCTGTCATTACTGAGCTTGGTGTGTTTGAAATCAAAAATGGAGCAGCTTATTTGCGCAAAAAACCAGAAGATGTTCTATTTCAGGAAATCATCGATAGAAGTTCAGCAAATATTGTAAATCTACTTTAAAAAATTTTTACTAAATTAAAATTAAGCAGCAATATAATCTTTAAAGTAACACCACTGTAACAATAAAATAGAATTTTCTTAGCATTTTAATTAATCTTTGTAAATTAACAATGGTTGGTGTCATAATATAATTTTCAGCAATGATTGAGGGTTATCAATGATATCAAAACCGGAACAAGATCTGTATAATAATTCTTCTGGCGATTTTGTGCCCATTGCGTGTCACTATGATAATAATACTTTGTTGACAAAAAATGGTCAATTATTGCAGACTTTTCAGATTAATGGAATTAACTCAGAAAAAATTAGTGATAAACTTTTTAATTTAAGAGAAATTGTCCGCGATTCTATCAGAGAAAATGCACAAAGTAATAAACTAGCTTTTTGGGTGCATACTATCAGACGCAAAGCAAATCTTGATGATGATACTCCCTATAATAATGTTTTTTCTGCGAATATTCATGAAATCTGGAAAAATAAAAATTATTGGCATGATAAATTTGTAAATCGCTTATATGTTACTGTAGTTCATACTGCACCAGAATTAAAAATAACAAATTTTAATTCGTGGGTTAATTCTTTGGCGCCTAAAATTATTGCCAAATTTGAAGAAAATTATTTTGCTAAAGCAGCGCAAATTCTAGATACAACAGTGACACAAATAGTTAATGCTTTATCTCATTATGGAGCTCAAAAACTCGGTATTAGAGTTGAAGAAAATGGCTGTTTTTCAGACCCTATGTTCCTATATAGAAGAATCATGCAACTTAATGAAGAAGAATGTTTGTTACCTATTACTGACCTCTCTAGCGCTCTTGCTTCACATGATTACATTGTCGGTAATGACATGATACAAGTAACAGAAGGAGAAAACAGAAAATTTGCTGCAATATTATCAATGAAAGAATATCAAGAAGTTTCAGCAGAATTGTTAGATAAATTCTTACAAATACCTGTAGAAATGGTTGCAACAGAAGTATTTTATTTTGTTAATAAAAAACATGTATTACCATTATTTAAAGAACAATCTTACATTGCTGATGTTAGTGGAGATAAAGAAATAAAATCTCTAAATGGTGTGGAGGAAATTTTCAAAGATACAGAAGCTATTAATAAATTCTGTCATCAACAGATTTCAATAATGATTGTAGGTGATAATGCAAAGCAATTAAATAATCAGGTAAAACAAGCTTCTGCAACTTTAGCAAATATAGGTATAGTACATGTTAGAGAAGATATTAATTTGGAAAAAACTTTTTGGGCGCAATTGCCTGGAAATTTTAATTTTCTAGCTAGAATGTCACCAACTATTTTAGACAATACAGCAGCTCTTGCTTCTTTACATAATTTTCCGACAGGAAATCAATATAATCCTTGGGGCTATTGTATAACTTTACTTAGAACTGAAAAAGGTACGCCGTATTTTATGAATTTTCATGATATGGAGAATAATGGTAACCTCTGTATTCTGGGAATAGAAAAATCAGGTAGAACAAGTCTACTGAATTTCTTACTTTCAGAAACAGATAAATACAAACCTACAATAATCCATATAGTTGATGATTTTGATTCTGGCATCTACATAAAAGCTAGAGGAGGCAAATGGTTTCAGCGAGAAAAGGGTTTGATCAATCCATTAAATATAGAGGATAACCAAAAGAATCGTGCTTTTTGTACAGAATTTTTAAAAATTATTGCTAAACATCATTTTGATCCGTTAGATGAAAAGACCTTATCTTATTTAGAAAAATTAGCACAGAAAATTTTGAAATTACCCATGAGTAAACGTAAATTATCTGACATTATTAATATATTTAAAGATTCTGACGAAGAAAAAATATTGAAAAATCGCCTGAAAGATTATACCAAAAACGGCTTATATTATAAATTATTCGAACCAGAAGAAGATTTAATTATTGAAAATGGTGAAATAATAGCAGTTAGTTTAGAGATGTTTAATGATTTAGAATATAAAAATAAAAATTTTCCGAAAGAAAAGAAGTTGATTGAAGAATATGAATATAATTTAAATTCAATGCGCAGTATTAAGGCAGCGATTGTTTACACTATGCAGAATTTACTAAAGTCCGTTGATGATCAGCCAAAAATATTTGCGATCGATAATATGGCTTCAATTATAAATATGCGTTGTTATTCAAATTTGATTAGTGAAATTTCTGAAAATATTAACCAAGCTAATGGAGTATTTATTAGTACTGTAAATATACGTGTTTTAGAAGAATTATATCGTGAAAATATAAATGCTGATTGGCTTACCATTATGGGTACTAAACTATTAATGCCCATAGAAGTTAAAATTCCTGATCTGCAAGAAATTCTTGATCTTACAAAAGAAGAAATAAAAAAATTAGAATCATTAAATTTATCTTCAAGGATGTTTTTGATTAAACAAGATGGCAAAACTATTGCATCTGAATTAAGCATCGGTGGCTTGCCAGGATTAACTAGAATGTTAACTTCAGGAAAAATTGAAATGGAAATATATAAAAAGGTAATAGCGCAATATTCTGATGAGAAGCCAGATAATTGGGTCGGGCCATTATATGATGCTTTAGATAATGTTAACTAAGGTAAAATCAAATATTTAACTAATTAAGCAAGTGTTCAAAAAAATTATTTTAATTTTTCTCTTATCTTTGCCAGTTACAGCGCAAGCTGGCTTTTGGCAAGCACTTGGTGCATGTTTTACAGATCCATGTAATTGTGGTGACCCTAATCCAACAAGGTGGGAACAGTGGAATGGAGAAAATATTAACAAGGGAAAAAGGAATAGAGTTTGTCCACCATGGAACAAAACAGGGGGAAGACATAATAATACATGTTTAGTTAAGGCTCCTTTACCTGGCATTTTTATAGGATATTATGAAAATTTATGTGCTGAAGAAGCGCCTGAGAGTAATTATTTTGAACCAAAAATAAGAATCAGAGGACAACAATGTAATTTTGCTGCTTGTTGGACAACAAATAATGTGTTGGCCTGGGATGGTGAATGTGTAACACTTGCAAGCGGTTATGGTATACCGCTGCATAGGATGTGCGCTCGTATTGCTATTCCTGCAGATTATGCAGAAAATTTTCCACAAGATCCAGGTTACACACCAAAAGTACATTTAAATTTCGAAGGAGCAACAGTTCCAGATGAGCCTATAATTGGTTATGACGGGCAGATACTTGATTTTGATCCACCAAAATTATGCGCATATTACGATCCTGCATTTTTTAGTTTCAAAGATGGCTTTGATCTTATGGATCTTGACCCATACAAGCAATCTTATCATAAAACAGATGAGGTACATCCTGTAATTAAGGTAATAATTTTCTTTTTTGAAATTTCCAGTCAAACAGGGGCAAGCGCTTTTGATATGATTGGTTCATTATTTGGAATAATGGCGGGCGGAGACGAAGGCGGCACTACTTTTTTTCGAGTGCTTGGAGATTTATTTAATTATTTAGGCTTCTTAATAGAATTAATAGGTCAGTTAATTATTACTTTACTTGAAGAAATTGGTCAAATTAATAGAGCAGTTGATTCAACTATATATGGTTGTGTAGAAATCCCTATGGGTCCATATCCACCACCATTTTGCCCTATAGTTGCCAATTTTTTTGAAACCGCTAAAACGCAAAAAATTTGTGAAAAAGCTAGTGATGGCACCCCTGTCCCGTCAACTGAAGGAGCAGAATGTGTAGTCTCAACTTTAACTAATAATTTCGTTAGAAACTCAGTTAGAATTAGTTTTGAAAATTTCGTTCCTCTTTGTAAGAATGGCGAAGATCCTTTAGTAACAGATAAATGCGTTGTGCTGGATAATCTTGGTTCGTTTAGTTCAGCTACTGGAATTCATACAATGACTGCTAAAACTGATATTGTTCCACCTTGCACAAACGCTCCCAGCGGCGCTTTATGCGTTAAAACAAAAATCCCACATGAATGTAGTGTTTCTGCTAATGGTTGCCAAGATGGTTTTAGATTAGTATATGGTATTAATACTGGTGGTATTGCAGTGCCACAATCATATTTTTATGATGATATTAATGATTGCCCTAACACTGATAATATTCATTGCCAGGAAATATGGGGAGTTAATACTTCTGAATTTGTTGATATATCACTGAGTTTTCCTACTATCCAAAATGTGCCTGATATAGCGCCTTTAACCACCACAGCAAGCTTAAAAGATAAAGAAAATAGAACAACAAATTTTGCAGCTTCAATCGTTAGAGTTTCGTCTTTTGATCCGATATTAGAAATTACTCAAGAACCAACTCAAATATGTGTAAGTCAAGGTGATATAGTTGTTGGTTGTGAAGATAGAGCGCCTTTCGTTGGGCCAATACTTTATGATTGTAATAATCCTCTAGCGCCTATTACTTGTGAAAGTAGTTATTTTGCTCCGAAATTTGTAGCAACTATTAAAGATGGAACTGATTCAACCAGTGTTTTAGTAGCACCAGCATCTGTTTATAATATTAATAGTCCAACTGAAGGTGTTATTGTTAATTTAGCTGGATATAATTTTGACTCATTTGTAACAGATGATAGTTTTGCAAAAAGACCATTTTCTGGCCCAAAATCGCCCAATCCAGGGAGTTTATATGGCAATTACAGAAATAATTTATCACCTATTAATAATGATTTCAGTGAAAATACAGATCCAAATGTATTATATTTAAATGGTATAGAATATATCAATGATAAATATCATGCAGGTGGTAAATATGCCTGTCTTGAACATGTTGATGCAACAAAATGTCCCCAAAATGTTAAAAATTGTGTTTTATCTAATCTTGATAACACTAATGTTATAAGTTGTAGTACATTTCTTGAAAAACTATCTCAATATCCTGATTTAAATTTATGTAATGTAACACAAATGAGTGTATGTACGACTAATGCTGAATATATACCGGGAAATAACGGTGGTTATATTGTTATTAAATCATGTGGAAATGAAGGTAGCGAAGGTTATTGTTATATAAGCTCTACGGGTGATGAAATATGTAAAGTCTCTTACGATCCAGCAAAACGTGAAATACCATCTGCCTCACTTGGTGCAACTCTTTCAGATAGTCAATATTATGATATTGAAAATACTAGTCCTGGTTATAATTATGATCAAAATTTATATTCTTTAAGAGACAAAACTTCGTATGAGCTTAATTTATGCACTGAGATCCCAAGGCCAACCTGCGCTGCACTTGATGATTATTCTGTAGAAAATGGTTCTGCCGCTTGGCCTGAAACTCCAGTTGGTGACGTAGCTGTTGGAACTTGCATATCAAGTAAATTTGCTTATGTGCCTTTAGAACGTGTATGTATTCCCGATATTGAGAATAAAACATTTCAATTTGAACCTCTTTACAACTGGTTTTGGAATGGTGTATCTTGGGTGCAAATTGCTACTAATGTTAGATGTCAATAATGATAAAATACTATTTGTTTATTATCATCTTATTTACTACCATAGGGTGCACAAAATATTATGAGGGTAAAATGAGTGATAATTTTAATGGAATCAGGTTTTATGATTCTATGCAAAAGGAGCTGCATGGGGGGTTTTTAAAATTTTTAAAATGGCAATTCTCGAGATCAAAACCAAGATGGCCAAAAAAAATTGCAGTAAAGCAATATGACATACCGCCAGAGAAAGTTTTGCAAAATGAACTAAGAGTGAGTTACGTTGGTCATGTTACTTATCTTATTCAAACTGAATCTTTAAATATTTTGACAGATCCTGTATGGTCCAAGCGTGCTAGCCCTATAAATTTTGCTGGGCCTAAAAGAATTATAGATCCAGGGATTAAATATGAGGATTTACCACCTATTGACATAATATTAGTTAGTCACAATCATTATGATCATCTTGATTTGTCAACTATAGCAAAATTATGGCGTGATCATAAACCAAGAATAATTACAGCACTTGGTAATGATGCAATTATTAAATCAATCAATCCTGAGATCAAAGTTGAAGCCTATGATTGGGGCGATCAAGTTGAAATAAATAACGATGTGAAGATCCATCTTCATCCTATGAGTCATTGGTCTGCAAGGGGAATTTTTGATAGAAATAAAGCCCTATGGGCGGCTTTTAACATAGAAACCAAAAATGGTAATATTTATTTTGTGGGGGATACTGGTTATAATGATGGCGTCCATTTTAAAACTGCAAAAGCAAAATTTGGTTCCTTCAGGCTGGTCCTATTGCCAATAGGTGCCTATGAACCAAGATGGTTTATGAAAACCGCTCATATGAATCCAGAAGAAGCAGTAAAAGCATATATGGATCTTGGTATGCCATATACAGTGCCAGGCCATTTTGATGTATTTCAATTAACCGATGAACCTTATGGTGAAGCCCTAGTTAAATTACAAGAGGCAAAAGATAAATTCGGTATCGGAGAGAATTTTATTCCACTTGAGGTAGGAGGTAATATCTATGTTCCTTCCTTATAGATTATACTAAATCTGAGCCAACAATATGTATCTATATATTAAACCAGTTGGTGATATATAATATTAATTTCTTGAAAAAACCTACTTCCTCTATTGTTTCTTGGGCAACAAGATTAACCTTTTTTGTTTCCACATTAGTATTAATAATTATTTCACCTAAAACATCACCAATTTTTACCGGCGCTGTAATATCAGCTATAAATTTTATTTTTGTGTCAATCATATTCTGTTTTGTGCGCAATGTTAAAACGGCTATATCTTCTTCAACTTTCAATTTTACATTATCTTTTGTTCCGTAAGAAATCATAGCTTCAGTAATAATATCATTTTTGTTATATAATTTTTTATTGGTAAAATTTTTCCTTGTCCAATTTATCAATTTTTCACCTTCATCAGCTCTAGCTTGTGAACTATCAAGCCCGTTAATAACCATTATATATCTTCTGTTTTGATGCACAAAAGAAGCTATTAAACCATAACCACCAGCATCAGTTTTTCCCGTTTTTATGCCATCACAACCAATATTTTTATACAATAAAAGATTTCTATTACCTTGTTTAATTGGCGTACCTTTTTTATCCACGCCAAAAGTAAATGATTTTTTGCTATATGTATGATAAAATTCAGGATGCTGGTCAACCAGATATACAGCAAGTATAGCTAAATCATAGGCTGTACTGTAATGATCTTCGTCTGGCCAACCTTGTGAATTAGTAAAATGAGTGTTTTTCATACCCATTTGCTGAGCTATTGAATTCATAGCATCAACAAATTCTTCTTCAGTGCCGTAAAGCCCTTCAGCTGCAACAATACAGGCGTCATTTCCTGATTGAATGATAATGCCGCTTAGAATATCATCTAAACGTACCATTTTCCCAAGAGGCATAAATGATTTGGAACCGCCAGCACGCCAAGCTTTTTCACTTACTTGAAATTCATCATCAAAACTTGCTTCTCCTCTTTTAATTTTTTCTTCAATAATATATGAAGTCATAGTCTTCGTCATAGAAGAAGGAGTCATTCTTTGGTGTGCATTTTTCTCAAGTAAAATTTTCCCTGTGAGAAAATCTATTATTATTGCTTGTTTTGCTTTTACATTTAAGTTTCCAGAACCCTCAAGCTGAATTACATCAGAATTTGCAGAAACATTAAGGCTAAGAAATATTAGCTGTAATAATGTCATTAAATATAAAGAAAATTTGGTTATTTTCATATGATTAATATTTTTTTATGAGTAATAATAACAAATAATTTATAGATCTCAAATGGTATAATAATAAATTTAGGGGCATTGCTAAAGAAGTATAGATAACATATCTTTAAAGAAAAGAAAGCTGAGAGAACGTGCCTTAATCTACTATCACCTTCGCTATAATTACAGCTGCAATTTTTACATTTTTATCTTTGTTTGCCATGCCTTGTCTTTCCTTTTTTTTTACTAATTCATTGTTACCACATCTCTTGCATCTTTGCATAATAATCAACTTTTTTTAGGCCATCTTATCATTTTCTAATACTCTTGTCTATACTTCTTTAGCAATGCTAATTTAGGCTGATATTCAGCATATTTTTAAGGAAGGGTATTAATTAATCAATAACACTCTTATAATCTAGGAAATAATCCATGTGGCTCAGCTATTTTACTATTTGGCTTTATAGCAAATTTTTGATTTAAATGCACAAAATTCCGCTCTAATTTATCAATACCAAGTTGATTTAACATTTTTGCTGCGCTATTTGGAATAAATGGTTGCAGTAAAACGCTAATATATCTTAAAGATTCAACCAAACTATATAGCACTTTATTCATTTTTTCTGGATCAGTTTTTTTTAATTTCCACGGCGCTTCTTTATCAATGTAAATATTAGATTGTTCAACAATATCCATAATATTATCTAATATTTTATTAATATTATAATTTTCCATTTCAGACATAGAATCATCAACTAATGTCTGTAATTTAATGAAAAAATCTTTCTGATAAAGTTCATCTATAAACTCTCCTGAAACATTGGGCATTGCTTGATTACAATTTTTGAAAATGAAAGCACAAGTTCTTTGCATCAAATTTCCTATTTTATTTGCAAGCTCACTATTATTGCGTTGAATTAAATGATCACGCGAGTAATTACCATCATTACCAAAGGTGATTTCACGCATTAGAAAATATCTAACTTGATCTACACCAAAATCATCAATCAGTTTAAATGGGTCAATAACATTACCAAGAGATTTAGAAATTTTTTGTCCTTCATTCGTCCACCAACCATGGGCAAATATAGTTTTTGGTAGCGCATATTCAGCTGACATCAGAAATGCTGGCCAATAAATAGCATGGAATCTAAGTATATCTTTGCCAACAATATGTACAGATGCTGGCCAAAATTCACTATACTTACCTCCTTTGTCAGGATATCCTAAGGCTGATAAATAATTTGTTAAAGCATCTAGCCAGACATAAATTACATGTTTTTCATCCGTTGGAACTTCTACCCCCCATTTAAAACTAGTCCTTGAAATTGATAAATCATTTAAGCCATTTTTAACAAAATTTATAACTTCATTTTTCCTAGCTTTTGGTTTGATAAAATCTGGATTTGATTCATAAAATTTAAGTAATTTATCCTGCCATTTTGATAACCTAAAAAAATAACTTGGTTCTTCAACCCATTCAACTTTAGCACCAGTTGGCGCAAGCCCATCTTCTGTAAGTTCAGATTCCAAGTAAAATGCTTCGTCCCGCACAGCATACCATCCAGAATATTTACCAAGATATATATCGCCATTATCTTGCAATCTATTCCAAAAAGCCTGCACCCCCTTTTTATGCCTTTTTTCTGTAGTTCTGATAAAATCAGAAAGGTTAATATTTAATGCTTTGGTTAAATCTTTAAAAGCAACAGCAGTTTGATCTGTAAATTCTTGCGGAGATAATTTTTTTTCTTTCGCTGATTTTTCTACTTTTTGGCCATGTTCATCAGTGCCTGATAAAAAAAATGTTTTTCTGCCTGCAAGTTTCATAAAACGCGCAATAACATCGGCAGCTAAGCTAGTGTAAGCATGACCAATATGTGGTACGTCATTAACGTAATATATTGGCGTAGTAATATAAAAATTATCAGACATATAATGATTAGGACAAATTAATTGCAGGGCTAAAGATATCTTAACCATGAAATTTTTCAAGTGTAATTTTGCTTGATTTTTTAATTAAAATTTAATATTATTTTTTGCTTATTTTATTTTTAAATAAAAGCATAAAAAATGCCTAATAACTCAATAAAAACCGTGGTTGTAGCAATGTCAGGAGGCGTTGATAGCTCTGTTGTTGCTGCCATGATGCATGAGATGGGTTATAATGTTATTGGGATAACATTACAACTTTATGATCATGGACAAGCTTTGCAAAAAAAGGGGGCATGTTGTGCAGGTCAGGATATTTATGACGCGAAAATGGTAGCTGATCGCCTTGGTATTCCACATTATGTTTTGGACTATGAAAGCGTATTTAAAGAATCTGTGATGGATGATTTTGTTGATAGTTACATCCGTGGTGAGACTCCACTGCCTTGCGTTCGTTGTAACCAATCAGTAAAATTTAAAGATTTACTTAAATTTGCAAAAGAATTAGAGGCAGATGCTCTTGCTACTGGTCATTATGTACAAAAAATTATTGAAGGTGGAATTCCTCAAATGCATAGAGGGAAAGATTTGAAGAAAGATCAAAGCTATTTTTTATTTTCTACGACTAATGAGCAGCTTGATTTTTTAGAATTTCCACTTGGTAGCTATGATAAAAGCACAACAAGAGAGCTTGCTGCAAAATATGGTCTTGAGGTTGCAGACAAACCAGATAGCCAAGATATTTGTTTTGTTCCCAATGGTAATTATCGTGATATTGTTAATAAAATGCGTCCAAATGCATCAAAAACTGGTAAATTTATCCATGTTGATGGTTTTGAACTTGGGGATCACGAAGGAATTATAAATTATACGATAGGACAGAGAAAGGGTTTGAAAATTGCTTATGGTTCACCAATTTATGTAATAAAAATTGACCCAGAAACAAATACAGTTTATGTTGGTCCTGAATCTGCTCTATTTAAAACTAAGTTTATAATTAATGATATTAATTGGTTAGCTCATGATGTTAACTTAACAGAAGTAGAGGTAACCGCAAAAGTTAGATCTACAACTGAAGGAGTAAATGCTAAAGTTAATTTTATAGCTAATGATAAAATTGAAGTAACATTGCTCGGTAGAGAAAGAGCTATAACACCTGGTCAAGCCTGTGTTTTATATGATGGTACTAGACTTCTTGGTGGTGGTTGGATTATAAGAGAATAAGTTAATAAAAAGGTATAAATTATAATGAGTTTCTTTAAGAAAAAAACTTTTGATTCGGTTTTTGATGCAGGTAATGCTAGTGGCCTTAACAAGACCTTATCTGCATTTGACCTTATTTTGCTTGGTCTTGGAGCTATTGTTGGCACAGGTGTATTTGCACTAACAGGTCTTGTTGCTGCTCAGCATGCTGGCCCTGCTGTTATGTTATCTTATCTTATAGCGGGGTGCACCTGTATTTTTGTGGCGTTAGTATATACTGAACTTGCAACAATGTTACCTACTTCTGGTAGTGTATATACCTATTCTTATGTTGCTTTTGGTGAGGTTTTTGCTTGGCTAATTGGAAGTATCATTATCGTGGAGCTTGGCTTTGCAAGCTCAGCAGTTGCTGGTAGTTGGTCATCTTATATCCAAGGAATTTTAAGCTCTGCTGGCTATCAATTACCTGAGGCTTTTAGAGGCTCTCCGGCTGAAGGAGGTATTTTCAATTTGCCAGCATTTTTAGTGGTAATTTTTGTTGGAGCGATGCTTTATCTTGGTACGAAAGATAGTAAGAGATTAAATAATATATTAGTATTTATAAAGATGGCAGCAATTTTTATTTTTATATTTTTTGCTGCTCCACATTTTGATGCAACAAATTGGGATGATTTCATGCCTAAAGGTGTTCATGGCGTAGTTTATGGTTCAGGAATTTTGTTTTTTGCTTTTACAGGATTTGCAATACTTGCAAGTACCGCTGAAGAATGTAAAAATCCTAAACGTGATTTAGTTATAGGTATAATAGGTTCTTTATTGCTTGCTACTTTTATTTATATAATTGTTGCTGCGCTTGCAACTGGTATTGTCCCTTATGGTGAGCTTGATACAGCAAGCCCATTAGCTCATGCTTTAAAATTAAATGGAAGCACTATTGGTTCTGCATTAGTAGCTACAGGAGCAGTAGCTGGCATGACGACGGTGATAATGATGAATATTTATGGTCAATCTCGTATATTTTACGTTATAGCTAGGGATGGTTTAATGCCAAAAGCAATGTCAAAATTGCATCATAAATATGACAGTCCTCATATAACAATTATTATATTTACAACTGTTATTGCAGTGATGGCAGCTTTTTTCCCTTATGGAATACTTGCGCAATTATCTAGTATGTCAGCACTGATTGATTATATTGCCGTTGCAATTATTGTAATGATGTTTAGAGTACAAATGCCGAACGTTAATAGACCATTTAAATGTCCTGGTGTATTTGTAATTTCTCCTGTTGCGATTTTAGCCTCACTAATCTTATTATTTAATCAGGTTTTTGATCAAAATAATAATTTACTTTTAAGCGGCAAAATCATGATATATTGGTTTGTTGTAATGTTTATGATTTATATGTTAAAAGTAATAGTATTTGATAAAATTAGAAAAATAGATTAATCAATATTTGCTTTTAATAAAAAATCTGATCTGATAATGGCTCAATTTAAGTTAAATATCAAGGCAACTCATAACAAAGCTAGGACTGGATTTATCGAAACTAAACATGGTTTGATTCGCACCCCTGCTTTTATGCCGGTTGGCACTAGAGCTTCTGTAAAAGCAATGTTACCTGAAGCTGTTAAATCTACTGGTAGTGATATTATTCTTGGTAATGTTTATCATTTAATGTTAAAACCTGGCGCTGAGATTATTTCTAAGTTTGGTGGTCTACGCGAATTTATGAATTGGCGTGGACCGGTGCTTACAGACTCTGGTGGTTTTCAGGTTATGTCATTATCTGATTTACGAAAAATCACAGAAAATGGAGTTGAATTTAGGTCACATATTGATGGTAGCAAACATATGCTTACCCCTGAAAAATCGACGCAAATTCAACATCTGCTAGATAGCACAATTACTATGGCCTTTGATGAATGTACTCCTTACCCTGCTACATTCGAGCAAGCTAGAGAGTCCATGGAATTGACACATAGATGGGCTAAGCGTTCGAGGAAGGCTTTTATTAAAAGAGAAGGTTATGGTCAATTTGGTATTGTGCAAGGTGGTATATATGAAAAGCTTAGGCAAAAATCTGCTCAAGATTTGATAAAACTTGATTTTGAAGGTTATGCAATTGGTGGACTTGCAGTTGGTGAGGGGCAACAGGCAATGTTTTCGGTATTGGATTATGCGCCAGATTTTTTACCATTTGATAAGCCGCGATATTTAATGGGGGTGGGTAAGCCAGCTGATATTATTGGTGCTGTAAATAGAGGAATCGATATGTTTGATTGTGTTATTCCAACGCGGTCCGGACGTAATGGCCAAGCTTTTACGATTAACGGACCAATTAATATCCGAAATAGTAAATATGCACAAGATAAGTCTCCGCTACAGGAGGATTGTTTATGTCCTGCCTGCCTTAATTATAGCAGAGCATATTTGCATCATGCTGTTAAAGTTGGTGAAATAATAGGGCTAATGCTTATGACATGGCACAATATACAATATTTTCAAGATTTAATGACTAGAATAAGATCATATATTGAAAATGGTAAGGATATAGATTTTGATTGCTAATAAAATATTTTAATAAAAAATGGCAATAGATTCAAAAATAAGATCATTAATCGAAGAATTTGGTTATATTAAAATCGATGAAATGATGCGTCAAGCTTTAACTGCTAATGCAGCATCTTACTATCAATCTAAAGATTCTATAGGAGCAGAGGGAGATTTTATTACTGCGCCAGAAATTTCACAATTATTTGGTGAGGTAATAGGTTTTTGGGCGATTAATCAGTGGGAAAAAATCGGTAAACCAGATAATTTTGCTATTATTGAGCTAGGTGGCGGCCAGGGTAACTTAATGTTTAATTTAATGAGAGCAGCTAAATTAGCACCTAAGTTCAATAAGGCTATTAAAGAGATTGTTTTTCTTGAAGTTAATGACCATTTCAAACAAAAACAAGCTTTATTATTACAAAATATTGAGCAAAAAATATCCTGGATTACTCAAATTGATAGCTTACCAAACAAGCCTTCTATCGTGATTAGTAATGAATTTTTTGATGCTATTCCAATCAAACAATATACCAAAGTAAGAGATCAGTGGTATGAATCAGTTTTATCTTGTGAGCCTCATGATGGTAAGTTAAAATTTGATAAAATAGAATTACATAAAACTTTAGCCAAGCAATTGTCTTGTGAATATAAAAATGCGCGCGATGGAGCGGTTATTGAAGAGTCTCCTGAATCGCTCCGTATCATTAGGAAAATAGCTAATCACTTAGTTAAATTTTCGGGAGCTTGTTTAACCATTGATTACGGCTATAATATAGCTCCTGCAATGCGCAATAAGCGTCAATTTACTTCTACTTTACAGGCTATTCGAAAGCATCAATATGTGCCAATCATTGATTCTCTTGGTACAGCTGATTTAAGTGCTCATGTTGATTTTTATGCGCTTAGTAATGCAGCACTGCAGCAAGGAATCGAAAGAGAAAAATTGCAAATTTCTTCCCAACATAATTTTTTAATAAATAATGGTATTACTCTCAGACATCAATCATTGAAGACAAAAATATCTAAGGAAGATAAATTAATTTTGGCTAAGCAATTAAACAGACTTATTGATTCAAAACAAATGGGTGAACTTTTTAAAGCTATTGAATTTATTAGTACTATAAAGCAGGGCCATTAAATTCTCAATTAGAGATAAGTCTCTAGAAGGTTGAAAAAGCAATGTAAAGCGCTATTTTAAAAAGTTGAAAAAACTAACAAAATAGCGCCAATGAGAAACATACTACACTATTTAGGTAAAATCCATGATAGCCGTAAGAAACAAGGTAGAAGATATAAATAATATACCACATTTACAATGTAAACAGATTAATAGGTGTTATACTACAAATGACCATCTTTTTTCCTTAAACCCCAAACCCCAACTATCTGCGCTTTTTATACAACATAACCATAGATTCTGTCAAACTCAGGAGATATGTTTTTTAGTTTGCATAGTTTAAGTGGTAGATTTCTAAATACTTTATAATTTATGGAATAAATGTTTTTTAACTAACCGTAATATTTTGGCTTCTGGAGTTAAATTTTTTATTGCCCATTTTTTTATCCAAGGCTCAGCTAATTGCCACATATTAATATCAGGATCAAGGCTTTGACCAATACCTTCTACCACTACCATAGTTTTTTGTAACAATAATAATTGAGGTTGAGTTTCCATACCAAATTCTTCTGTAACCTTAAATAATTGGCTAAGGAGATTACCAATGGAAATATCTTTAATTTTTAATCCTAATACTGGCTCTGCAATCGTTCTGCAATATTGCGCAAATAGTTCTAGATCTGTATTTTCAGGAATGTACCCAACATCATGATGAATTTTAGCAACTAATTTATAATCACGCTGTAAGAAAGCATATAAAAGTTCTGCAACAGCTAATCTATCTTTTTCTGGTAATATACCTGTAATACCAAAATCAATTAAAACAATTTGGCCATTTTTTCTAATTAATACATTTCCAGGATGAAGATCAGCATGAAAAAAACCATCACGATATGCTTGATTAAAAAAAATTATTGCCATTTTAGCTGCGATTTCTTTTCGGTTTAGTGAATGTAATTTAAGCTTTTCTTGATCATAAATAGATATTCCATCAATCCATTCTAAGGTAATAATTTCTTCTGAAGTTAAATGCCAGTATATCTCCGGTATATGGATAGTATCATCACCAGCAAAATTATCAGCAAACCTTGAGGCTGAAGCGGCTTCCAATCTTAAATTCAGTTCATAATTCATTGAACGTCGAAAAACATTAATTACTTCATTTAATTTTAATCTTGACGTTTTTTTTATGAATTTTGTAATTAATTTAGCGATAAATTCAAGAAAAATAATATCTTTTGCATATTTTTTACGAATGTTAGGACGCAATATTTTCACGGCAACTTCTTTTTCTTTATTATTTAAAAATGTTGCCTTGTGTACTTGTGCAACAGATGCTGCCGCTACTGGAATTTTATCAAATTTAGCAAATATTTCGGATATTTCTGTCTTAAAAACCTCTTTAAATTGTTTTCTTACAATCTCAAAATCAAATGGTGGTAGTTTATCTTGTAAAGCTTTTAGGTGATTTGATATTTCTGCGCCTACTAAATCTGGTCTTGTTGAAAGGGTTTGACCAAATTTAATATATATAGGCCCTAACTCTTGCAATAAATTAGTAATTCTGACTGCTAACTTCTCTTTTGGTTTACAAAAAAAACTTTTAGGATAAGTAATTAGCGAAATAATTATCGCTAATATTTGAATTTTCCTAGGAATCTTAATTTGTTCTGTATAAGTAATAACTTGATATTTACTTAATGATTTTAGCAAAATAATTGAACTAATAAGATTTTTAAAAAGATGCATAATATTTATTTCTTTTTAAACATCTCAAGCATTCTTTCAGTTACAATAAATCCACCAAAAATGTTAATAGAAGCTAAAAATGTAGCTAAAAAACCTAAGATCATAGATAGACCGCTAGCATCAGTCCCTGATGCAATTAGAGCCCCTATTATTATAATCCCAGAAACTGCATTGGTAATTGACATCAAGGGTGTATGTAGAGCAGGCGTGACCTTCCATACCACATAATAGCCTACGAAACAAGCAAGAGAAAATATAGTAATTGCAAAGATAAAAGGATCAATTCCTCCAGAATTATTGATCAAAGGCTCAATATCAATAGATTGTAACTCCTGACTAAGTATATTCATTTGCTCAGATATATCTGCTGCTTTTTTAGCTGCTAATGATAATTCTTGAGTCATAATAACCTCTCTTAAATCTTAAATTTTTTATTCATCATTTTGCCATTATGGCTAATGAGCATTTCTTCTACTATTTCTGCGGTAAAATTTATTTTATTATCTTTAATAGCATATTGTAAAAAATTATATAAATTTTTAGCATATAGTTTTGAACTATCTGATGCTACTTTAGCAGCAAGATTAGACCAGCCAATAATTTTCACCCCCTTTTTAGAGATAGTTTTATCTGTTACGGAATCTTCTGCATTTCCACCAGAAGAAGTAGCCATATCAACAATCACAGTGCCAGGTTTTATTTTTGTTAGCATTTTCTTTGTAAGTAAAATAGGCGCTTTTTTTCCTGGTATTTGGGCTGTAGTAATTATTATATCAAAATCTCTAACAATTGACATTAGAAATGCTTCTTGAACTTGTGCGAAATCTTGACTTACTTCTTTTGCATAACCAGTCTTATCTTCTGCATCAATAGTTTTTGTTTCAGGATAAACAAATTTGGCGCCCAAACTTTCTACCTGTTCTTTAGTTGCTGATCTTATATCATAAGCTGAAACTGCTGCTCCCAATCTTTTTGCAGTAGCAATAGCCTGGAGCCCAGCTACGCCAACACCAATTATCAAAGCTTTTGCTGGACCAATAGTACCAGCTGCTGTCATCATCATCGGTAAGGCTCTTTCATAAAAATAACAGGCTTCTATTACCGCTCTATAACCCGCGATATTACTTTGTGATGATAATACATCCATATTTTGAGCGCGCGTGATTCTTGGTACTAACTCCATAGCAATAGTAGATAAATTTTTTGATATTGCTTTATTTATATAATCACTTTGTAAATGAGGTGAAAGTAGGCCAATAATTGTTGCTCCTGTCTTTGCAATCTCTAACTCATTTAACTTATCCTCTAAAGGTGATGGTTGTACTTTTAGAATGATATCAGCATCTGCGATTATCTCAAGTGGCACAGCAGAAATTTTTGCTCCAGCAGAAATATATTCTTCATCTTGGAAATTGGCTGCCAACCCTATCGATTTTTCAACATAAACGCTATAACCGTTTTTTACATATAATTTGACAGTTTCAGGGGTTATAGCGGTTCTTACTTCTCCTTTAGCTCTTTCTTTTAGTGCAGCTATTTTAATAGTCATTTTACCTTTTACCAGATAAATTTATTTTATAGATTGAAGTTATAATATCTATTGATTAAGATGTAAATTCCCGAATTAATTTCATAATTAAATTTTATGCGTTATTTTAACTTTACGTCACATCTTTGTCTTTTGATAATAATTATTATATCTACAAAAATCAACATAGTATTTGCTTCAGATTTTGTTGAACAAAAAAATACTGATCAAGCAAAAATAATTAAAAATATAAAATCTTATATAGAAAAGATTAAAATAATGGCAATTGATTTTGAACAAATTGATTCTCATGGCTCTAAAGCTAAAGGAATATTGATTATCGATAAACCTTATAAATTTAGAATAAATTATTTTAAACCATTCCCCTTACTAATTGTTGGTAATAAAAATTACGTCTCAGTTTATGATTATGAAATGAAAAATTTAAGCCGAATAGGCGAAGAGGAAAATGTTTTTAGATTTTTATTACTGGAAGAAGTAGATTTTGCAAAAAGATTTGAAATTATTTCAGCTAAAGAAGATAATAATTACGCTTCCTTAAAAATGAATCATCATAATTCTGGTCGTATAATCACAATTAAATTTGATAAAAAGACTCAAATTATTGATAGAATGGATATTACTGAGGAAAATAACAACACCATAATTAAATTTGGTCAGATGAAAAAATTAAAAAAAGCTAATGAAAACTTATTTATTTTACAAGATCCACAAATTTTTGGTGAACCAAAATATCTCGACAAAGCTGCTCTTGAGAAAATATTCAAGCATTAGGTAGATTTACTTCCTTTTGAGGTGAGTGGATGTAAATTTAGAGCCTTTAATGATCTTCAAGCAATTTAAGTGAAAAAAGATTTTTTTACCATTTCTACTACTTTATTAACCTCTCTTAGAGGTGTATATTCATAGTTAGTTAAAAACTCAATGTTTTCATCTAATATCTTAACAATGCCAAGATCCACCAATTGCTGTATAAAAAACTTATGCTTAATTAATTTAAAATTTTTTGGGCAAAAAATATAAATTGGTTTGCCAGTTCCAGCAGCTTCACTACACATTGAAATAGAATCAGCTGTTGTGATGATATAATCAGCAGCACCGATGATTTCAGGATATGGATTGGGTAAATCTTCTTCTGGATCGTAAATAATATGAGGCCATAGAAATTCATTTTTAAATAATTTTTTAATTTTTGTCGGTGTTCTTCGGCTAAAACTAATAAATAAAGAAAGAGAATGATGACTATATAAATTTTTTAAAATTTGGATTAGTGATTTTGCATCTTTTATACTAAAATTATATTTTTTATTAGAACCGCCAATTAATACCGCCATGAATTTTTTTAAATCAGGGTAATGGTTATGTATTTTTTCAGCGCTAGTTGTTAATTGATTTTGAATGTCATTTAAAGCACCAATGATTCTAAAGATATTAGGTGAATTATATGCATAATTATCATGTTGCGGTAAAATAACTAAGTCAAATATTTCAGGGATGAGGTCAGGTCGCATAATTTGGATAATTTTACTTTTGTTACCAAAAAACTTTTTTAGATAAATTGCCAGAGGCGCTGTTCTTCTTCCTGAAGATATAATTATATCAGGTTTTTCTTGAATAATTAAATCGTTGAATAAAGGTCTTTTAATATGAAGGGGATAAAATTTTAATAAACAATTTGGTAATTTGCCAAAATTATTGTAAGAGATGTTTTTAACTTCATATTTGATGTTTAGTCTAGTTGCTAGGGCTAGAGCTTGATTAGCATTGCCTATTCTGTTATCAACTAGCACCCAAATTTTTGGTACTGATTTTTTTGGTAATTTTTTGTTCATAACAATTAATCTAGCAAAAATCTAACGAACAGACAAATTATTAATTAAACTAAACTAATCAAACAATAAAATATTTTAAAAAATAGTCTTTATAATTGCTTTCTAGCATTTAATTTTTCTTCAAAATCTTTAGTATTAGCCTCTTTGTCGGGGTTAAATATATTTCCCTGAGCTCTAATATCTAATTTTACAGTGTTATAGTCAGTGTAAGCTCTACTGCGGCTTTGGCTAGGTTTAGCCAAATAAAAAGAAAAAATTGAATTTAGATCAATATTTGAATCATACAAATTAAAGTTAGCTGAAGCAACTCCAGCTGTGTATTTTGTTTTAAAAGCTATATCTTTTAGTGTAAATATTCCGTTGCTTAATTCCACCATTGCTTTTAAATCGCTAATTTCAGTAGTTCCAGTTAAAAGAGCTTTTTTCATGTCATTTTGGAAATTTTTTGTGTTGTAATTAGGCGCACTTGCTGCTTGCACCATTTCATCAATTGAAAAATTTGATATAGCAATATCTTTAGTTACAATATTAGATTTTATATATAAATTGTATAAAAGTTCTTCCGGGCTATTACCTTTTGTAGACCAAATACCACTGGCACTAATGGCGCCTTGGGTGCTTAAATTGAGTAAAGGTATTGCTTTAGATAATTCAGCAAGATTTGCTGAATTTAACGCGTAAGCAAAATTGAGCGTATAGGGGGCAAGTAAAATGGATCCAGAAGAAACCATTTTACCGCCTGTCATTTGAGCATTGAAGTTGCTTATTTCTAGCAGTGACTTGTTATTTTTTGCTCGAAAAATAACATCATTTAGTTTAAAAGATCCGTTATATAGTTCGTCTAAATTGAAATTTAGGTTTAGATCAACTTGATCAAAATTAAAGTTTTTTAATATTTTATTTTTTAATTCTAGCATGTGATTAGGCGAAAAATATGGAAATTCTATGACTCCACTATGAATTAAAATATTAAATGAGGGTTTGATTCCTGAAGCTAGGAGCTCTATAGACATATTAATATTATCTTTTCCTTTGTTTAATCCAAGATTTTCTAATTTTATCCTACCTGGTGAAACGCCGATATTTAATGTCACATTCTTATATTCAGTATTATGTAAAATTAAATTATCAAATGTGAGATCATAATTACTTGTAGTGTTAATTTTTCTTATTGGAATAAATTCATTTAAATAATTTTCTTCTTTAGATTTTAGAGTTAAATCCAATCCACTTTGATATATTTTTTTGAGTACTGGGAATTGTTCAGAGTCTAAATTTACTTTTGTAAAATTTAATGTAGCGTTAGTTCTAGGTGCGTTGCCAATAAATTTGGTTGAGATGTCGCCAATAAGTTCTGTATCCTGGGTTTTTAGATGCAAATTTTGCAGTGAGAGATCCACTGAGCTGAATTTTATGTTAGAAGTAATAACGTAAGGAATTTTATTTTTTGATCTTAATTCTTTATTGCCAATAAATTCTACCAGATCGTTTAAATCTCCATGAGTAAGAGCTAATTGGCCAGTAAAAAGAGTTCGGAAAGAATTTTGTTTTGCTGTTCCAGTAAGTTTAAATTCACCAAAATTCTCAGCTGTATTTATTGCTGCTTTTGGCAGGATGATGCCAGAAAAATCTTCGATATTTAGTGTGCCATCGCTAATTATAGATTTTAATTTAACATTTGATAAAAGATTATTGTTATCTATTTCCACTGTCTTGGCTGAAAATTCAGCCTGTATTTTTATTTTATTAAAATCTAGTTTATTGTCAGGTTGGATAAATAGTCTATTTTTCTTACGCTTTATATATTTTGTCTCTGTTAATTTATTAACATCAAGTTTGCTAAAATCGATTTTTATTTTATTTAGGTTTTTACTATCTTTGCCGATTGCTATTGTTCCCTTACCTTTTATTGATTCTGAATCAATATCAATATTATTTAGTTTGAGAAATTGGCTTGTGGGTTTTAAATCAAAACGTATTGTTACTTTTTCTTCTGAAAGATTTTGTGTAATATGCTTAATATCTGGTAAAAATAACTCTGTTAATTTGCTTATCATACTTGATGTTGTAATAGCCACCTTTCCTTCTTTTAAGATAGAATTTTCATATATTTCATTCAATCTTAAGATGTATTTTGATCCTTCAATGTTTAAATTAAATTTTGTGGTATTATTTTCTAATTTAAAATTGCCATTAATTTTTCCAATAGATTCTACTATACCAGTAAATTTATTATTATTGTTATTACCAGAATAAGATAAATTTTTAATGATAAAAGATGTATCTTTATCAGATTCAACAAATTCCAACTGTTTTATTTTAGCAGAAATATTGGGTATATTTTTGCTAATTAATTCAGAGATAAATTCATTATGATTGATAAGATTAACATCATTGTTAGATAAATAAATTTTTGCCTTTTCAATTTCAAGTTTAGATATTTTATGGTCCAATAATAGCACTGGGAACAATGAAAATTGAATTTTTACATTTTTTAATTCTATCTTTTTATCCTGTTTGATTTCTTCAATAATTAATTCTGGAGATGGAAATTTACTTATTTTATATTTTAGTGAGTTTAGATCCTGAACGTCAATTTTTGCATTTTTAGCAAATTGCATATAGGCTTTATCGAATTTTATTAAAGATATAGAACCAAAAAATATTAATAAAATGGAGGCAATAAATAAAGTAAGATATATTATAGGTTTTTTCATAATGTTTTAGCTAAATTTATCAAGACAAAATATCTACTTTCATTTACAATGAGCCATTATAGAGCTGTATTTGTTTGAAAATAATATAAATATAAGGATACTCTTTTTTTTATGGTAGATCAATTAGGTGGTAGCAAAAATTTACAAAATAATAAATTAATTCTAGTTGGTGTTATTTCTAGGGCTCATGGTATTAAAGGTCAGGTGCTTGTTAAATCTTATACTGAACCAGTTGAGAATATTGCAAATTTGTCGATTATTGATAAGGAACAAAACTCAGTAAAACTAAAAATACTACAAGTGAAACAAAATTCTAATTTAGTATGCAAAATAGAAGATTGCGATAACAGAAATTTAGCCGAAACTTTAAGAGGGTTAGAACTTTATTGTTTAAGAAGTGATTTTCCGATTATTGCAGAGCAAGATGAATTTTATGTTGAAGATTTGATAGGATTAGATGTTTTAAATCATAAAAGAGATAAAATAGGGATAATTGTAAATATTTTAAATTATGGAGCTGGGGATATAATAGAAATTAGATTTCTTGACCAAAAAGCTACACAGATGTTTCCTTTTTCTCAAGAGTTTTTTCCAGAAATTGGTGATGATTATGTTTTTTTAGCTAAGAAATGTTAAATATTCTGCAAAGTCAAAATCATATAATGAAAATTGGACTATTAGCAGAATCATTAATAATCTTAGCAAATTTAATTGTTTTAATTTTGTTTCTATTAATTGCTTTGCTATTTCTAATATCGATATTTTTAAAAATTTTTGTGGTTTAATTAAAATTCCTTGTATGAACATTTTTTTTATAAATTTAAGTTACTATTATTAAAGAAAAAACTTTTTCTTCTTGTAAATCTATGTTATAAAATAAATGTACACATTTCAAGATGTATTTATTATTTTTTTACTGTTATAGGGTGATTATTTAAAATGAAACATGGTGGTAAAAGATTTGGTGCTGGTCGTCCAAAAGGGCAGGGGAAATATGGTACTACTACCAGGGCTATAAGAGTGCCGGAATATCTTTTAGATGATATTAAAAATTATTCTGCTAATGCTGGATATAAAATACCTTTGTTTAGTTCGACTGTTCAGGCTGGTTCTCCTGCTATGGCTGATGATCATATTGAAGATATGATTGATATGAACTCTTTGTTGATTAAAAATCCACATAGCAGTTTTTGTGTAAAAGTTTCTGGTCTGTCTATGATTGATGCTGGTATTTATGAAGGAGATATTTTGATTGTAGATAGTAGCGTTGATGCGCGAGAAGGTAAAATTGTTGTTGCTGCATTAGATGGCATGTTGACCGTAAAAAGGCTAGGTTATATTGACAAACGACCTTTTTTATTACCAGAGAATCCAAATTTTCAACCTATTCCTATTATTGAAAATTCTGAAGTACAGATTTGGGGTGTGGTAACTAATATTTTAAGAAATTTATGAGGTTGAGGCATTATGGAAGTGCAAATTTATAGAGTTGAAAATTTGAATGATGCTAGAAAATATTTAGCTTCAATTGATGGGTGTGTTATACTTGCGAATCCTGAAGGGAGTACTAAATATTATGGTATGAGAGTTGTTGATTATATGTTTAAAATCTTAGAAAGTGAATTTCCAGATAAAATAGATGGCATTATTATTGATGCTTATAATGATTATTCTGCATTGGTTGCCGCTAGGCAATTAGGTTATGATAAGATAAAATACAATAATGGTTAGATGTTTATTATTTTTTATTTCGATAATGTATAAAAAATTATGCTTGCAGCTGTTGCAGCATTTAAGCTTTCAACTTGATTAGAGATTGATATTTTTACTAATAAATCGCATGATTTAAGGGTTAATGGTCTAAGCCCCCTTCCTTCGGAGCCTATGATAATGGCTAATTTTTTAAATTCTGATAATTTATCTATATTTTCTTTTCCTTGGGCTGTTATTCCTGCTATCCAAAAGCCGTTTTTTTTCAATATTTCTATGGTGGATTTTAGATTTGTTACGTAAATCATATTTACTAATTCTAGGCATCCTGATGCCGCTTTTGCTATGATGGCATTTTCAGAAGGAGTGTTATCTATGGGAAGTATTATTTTTTTAATACCAAATGCTGCTGCGCTACGGATTATTGCGCCTACATTTTGTGGGTCTGTTATTTGATCTAGTATTGCTATATGACGATCTGAATCTAAATTGCCTAACATATTTAGCTTGTTTGAAAAAAGCGGTTCTACATACGCTATAATGCCTTGATGTGGGGTGTTCTTGCCAATTTTTTTTATGATAAAATCGCTTGAAACAATTTCATAATTCGTTGTTATTATTATTTTTTTGTGTTCGTTAAATATTTTTTCTAGGCAGTAAACTATTTTGATTTTTCTTTTAGGGTTATTTATTGCAGCTAGAGTTGCATGTTTACCATGCATATAATAATTTTTTTCGTTAAAGTGGTTTTTGTTTTTGATCACTATGACACTATGATAATTAGCTGAAAATATTTAACACTTGACATAAATTACTATTTATTATAGAAAATATCAACCAAACATTTTGAGGATTATTTTGAATTGGTTAAATAATCCAAAAAAATTAAAAATGACGAATTATTGCTTGCGTTTGGCTTTAAAATGGTCTATTTTACTTCTCAGCTTAGGTTAGTACGGAGGGGTGGCCGAGTGGTCAAAGGCAGCAGACTGTAAATCTGCCCGCGTATGCGTTCGAAGGTTCGAATCCTTCTCCCTCCACCAATTTAAATGGTTTAAGGGGTGAATGTCGCGGGTGTAGCTCAATGGTAGAGCCCCAGCCTTCCAAGCTGGTCGCGTGGGTTCGATTCCCATCACCCGCTCCAATCCATTGATTTGGAGTGTTTGTTTTGGTAGTGTTAATTATAGTATAAATATGGAGAAAAATTATGGCTAAGGAAAAATTTGAAAGAAATAAGCCGCACTGCAATATTGGTACTATTGGTCACGTTGACCATGGTAAAACCTCTTTGACTGCTGCGATTACTAAGGTTCTTGCTACGACTGGCAATGCCACTGAGCAAAAATATGATGAAATTGATGGGGCCCCTGAAGAAAGAGAGAGAGGGATAACGATCTCTACGGCCCACGTTGAATATGAGACAGAAAAGAGGCACTATGCTCACGTTGATTGTCCTGGTCACGCCGATTATGTTAAGAATATGATAACTGGTGCTGCTCAAATGGATGGTGCTATTTTGGTTGTTTCTGCTGCTGATGGTCCTATGCCTCAAACAAGAGAGCATATTTTGCTTGCTCGCCAAGTTGGTGTTCCTGCGATTGTTGTTTTTCTTAATAAGGTTGATCAAGTTGATGATCCTGATTTGCTTGAGCTTGTTGAAATGGAAGTTAGAGAGTTGCTTTCTGCTTATGATTTCCCTGGTGATGATATACCTATAATTAAAGGTTCTGCGTTGCAAATTCTTGAGGGTGGTGATACAAAGGCTGTAGATGAGTTAATGGCTGCTGTTGATTCTTATATTCCTCAGCCTAAGCGTGATACTGAGAAACCTTTTTTGATGCCGATAGAAGATGTTTTTTCTATTTCTGGTCGTGGTACTGTTGTAACTGGTAGAATTGAAAAAGGTATCGTAAAGGTTGGCGATGAGATTGAGATAGTTGGTATTAAAGCGACTGAAAAAACTACATGTACTGGTGTTGAGATGTTCAGAAAGCTTCTGGATTCTGGTGAAGCAGGTGATAATGTTGGTGTTTTGCTACGTGGTACCAAGAGAGAAGATGTTATTAGAGGTCAAGTACTCGCTAAGCCTGGTACTATTACTCCTCATACTGAATTTGAAGCAGAAATTTATGTGTTAAATAAAGAAGAAGGTGGTCGTCATACTCCGTTCTTTAAGAATTATCGTCCACAATTTTATTTTAGAACAACTGATGTTACTGGTGAAGTTGAGCTTCCTGATGGTAAGGAAATGATTATGCCGGGTGATAATACTAAGATTATTGTAAAATTGATTTCTGCTGTTGCTATGGATGAAGGTTTACGCTTTGCTATTCGTGAAGGTGGTAGAACTGTTGGTGCTGGTGTTGTATCAAAAATAATAAAATAGAACTATTAGTGGTTGTAAAAATATCTACAATCGTTTTTTATTTTATAATAAAGGTTTGTTTTCTTTTTTTGAAGTAAGGCTTTTGTTAGCTGTTTATAAATATGAGTTAATTAATAATGAATAATCAAAAAATAAAAATTAGATTAAAATCATTTAATCATCGCTCTTTGGAGGGTGCGACAAAAGAGATTGTTGGTGCTGTAAAAAGAAGTGGTGCTGATATTAGTGGTCCTATACCTCTTCCTAGGTCGATCGAGAAATTTACTGTTATTCGATCTCCTCACGTAGATAAAAAATCTAGAGAGCAATTTGAGATTCGTACTCAAAAAAGATTGATTGTTATTAATTATCCTACGACTCAGACTGTTGACGCTTTAAGAAAGGTCGATTTGCCTGCTGGTATTGATGTTGAAATTAAATTAATGGATGCGTAACATGAGAACTGGAGTAATTGCAAAAAAGCTTGGTATGAGTTCAAAATTTACTGCTGATGGTCAGAGATTGACTCTAACTTTTTTGCGTATTGATAATTGTCAAGTTGTGGCTCATAAAAATTTGGAAAAAGATGGTTATCATGCTTTGGTGATTGGGGCTGGTTCGAAAAAACCAAACAAGGTTTCGAAGCCGATGAAAAAATTATTTTCAAATGCCAAGGTGGAGCCAAAGTCTAAGCTTAAAGAGTTTAGAGTTTCTGATTCTAATATGTTGGATATTGGTTTTGTTTTAAAGGCTGATCATTTTGCTATTGGGCAATATGTTGATGTAACTGGTAGGTCTATTGGTAAGGGTTTTGCTGGTGGTATGAAAAGGCATAATTTTGCTGGTTTAGAGGCGAGTCACGGTGTTTCTATTTCTCATCGTTCACATGGTTCTACTGGTCAATGTCAAGACCCTGGTAAGGTTTTTAAAGGTAAAAAAATGGCTGGTCATATGGGCGATACTCGTGTTACTATGCAAAATTTACGTGTTGTAGATTTTGATATTGAAGCAGGAGTTCTTGTGGTAAGCGGTAATGTTCCTGGTTCTAAAAACGGTATTGTTTATGTCAAAGATGCTGTTAAAAAATCAGTATCTGTTAATAATTTGGGTAATTAAGTGTTATGAAGACTAATTTATTGAGTCTAGATAATAAAATTTTAGGTGAGGTTTCTTTAGACGATTCTATATTTGGTCTAGAAATCAGGGTGGATCTTATAAAAAGAGTAGTGGATTGGCAAAGGTCTAGAACTATGTCTGGCACGCATCAGACTAAAACTGTAGGTGAAGTATCTGGTTCTGGTAAAAAACCCTTTAAGCAAAAGGGAACTGGTAATGCAAGACAAGGTAATGCAAGGGGTGTACAGCGTCGTGGTGGTGGAATTGTATTTGGACCTGTTTATAGATCGCATGCTACTAAATTGCAAAAAAAGGTTAGAAAATTAGGTTTAAAGCATGCTTTATCTGCTAAGTTTTCTGAGGGTGCGGTTTATATATTAGATTCTACGAAACTTGGTTCGGCAAAGACTGCTGATTTGGTTAAATCTTTGTCTAATTTTGGTTCTGGAAAATTTTTTATTGTTGATGGTGATCGAGTTGACGAAAACATTAAATTATCTTCTCGTTCTGTTGCTAATGCATGTGCTGTTCCTGTTGTAGGTGTGAATGTATATGATATAGTGAATAGTGATTATATTTTAATATCTCAAGATGCTTTGCCGTTATTGAGTGAGAGGTTAGTGTAATGTTTACAAAAAGTCTTTATGATGTAGTTAAAAAGCCTTTAGTTACGGAGAAATCTACTATTCTTGGTGAGCAAAATAAATATGTTTTTGAAGTAGCTAAAGATGCTAATAAAGCCAGCGTTGGCAAAGCGATTGAAAAAATTTTTGATGTTAAGGTTAAGGCTGTTAATGTTATTAATCAAGTTGGTAAGCAAAAACGTTTTAAGAGGGTTTTGGGCCGTAGATCTGACTTTAAGAAGGCGGTTATAACTTTGGCTGATGGTTATTCAATTGATTTAGCTGTAGGAGGTAAGTGATGGCTTTGAAAAAATATAATCCTATTACTCCTTCTCAAAGAGAGTTGGTGCAAGTTAATAAGGCTGGTTTATGGAAAGGTAAGCCTTGTAAATCTTTAACTAAGGGTAAGGTCAGTACTGGTGGTAGAAATAACCAGGGGAGAATTACTTCTTGGCATAAGGGTGGTGGACATAAAAGGCTTTATAGGGTTGTTGATTTTAAGAGAAATGTTGATGGTGATTTTTTGGTTGAGCGTATAGAATATGATCCAAATAGAACAGCTTTTATAGCATTGCTTTCAGATTCTGATGGCAAAAAATCTTATATAGTTGCTCCAGCTGGTGTAAAAATTGGTGATAATTTGGTGGTAGGTTCTGATGCTGATATAAAAACGGGAAATTGTTTGCCCCTTAAGAATATACCGGTTGGTACCACTATTTGTAATGTTGAGATGAAACCTGGGAAAGGCGCTCAAATTGCTAGATCTGCTGGGACTTCGGTTAATTTGGTTGGTAAAGATTCTGGTTACGCTCAGGTTAAATTATCTTCGGGTGAGTTAAGGTTGGTACCTCTTGGTTGTAGAGCTACAATTGGTATTGTTTCTAATTCTGATCAAAAAAATACTAAAATTGGTAAAGCTGGTAGAAGTAGATGGCTTGGTAGGCGTCCTCATGTTAGGGGGGTTGCAATGAATCCTGTTGATCACCCGCATGGAGGTGGTGAAGGGAAGACTTCCGGGGGGCGTCATCCTGTTACTCCTTGGGGTAAATTGACTAAGGGTAAGAAGACGCGTAAAAATAAGTTAACTTCAAGATTTATTTTAAAAAGGAAAAAAAGCTAATAGAGGTGTTTTAATTTATGTCACGTTCAGTATGGAAGGGTCCTTTTGTGGACGGTTATTTATTAAAAAAGGTTCAAAACGCTATTGAATCTGGTAAAAAAGAGGTTATTAAAACTTGGTCTAGAAGATCGACTATTTTACCTTTATTCGTTGGTTTTACGTTTTCTGTGCACAATGGTAATAAATTTATACCTGTTTCTGTGACTGAGGAGATGGTGGGTCATAAATTAGGTGAGTTTGCTCCAACTCGTACTTATTATGGTCACGGAGCTGATAAAAAAGTTAAAAGAAAATAATTTAAGGTTAAAAAAATGAGTGTTTTAGTAAAGGCATCATCAAGAAATTTAAGAACAAGTGCTCAAAAATTAAATTTAGTGGCTGCTATGATAAGAAATATAAATGTTTCTGATGCTTTAGTTCAGCTAAGTTTTTGTTCGAAAAGGATTGCGATTGATGTGAAGAAATGTTTACAATCTGCTGTTGCTAATGCTGAAAATAATGAGGGGTTAGATATAGATAACCTGGTAGTGAGTTCGGCTACTGTTGGTAAATCTTTCTGTATGAAGAGGGTAAGACCTAGGGCTAGAGGTAGAAGTGCTAAGATTGAAAAACCTTTTAGTAATTTATATATAACAGTTTCGGAAAAAGAGGGGTAATGTTATGGGTCAAAAGGTAAATCCTCATGGTTTTAGAGTTGGTCCAACTCTTGGCAATGATTGGGATTCTGTTTTTTATGCAGACAAAGATTATGCCGATAAATTATTGGAAGATTTGAAAATTAGATCTTTAGTAAAAAAGAGTTATAAAATTGCTGGTATTAGTAAAGTAATAATACAAAGAGCTAGTAATAACGTAGTTGTAAATATACATGCTAAAAAGCCTGGGGTGATTATTGGCAAAAGTGGTTCAGATATTGAAAAACTAAAAAAAGAGGTTCAGGCCATTGTGGGAGTTGAAGTTTTTATCAATATTCATGAGATAAAAAAACCAGCTCTTGACGCTGCTATAGTTGCTCAGACTATTGCTCATCAGTTAGAAAATCGTGGTTCTTTTAGAAAGGCTATGAAAACTGCGATGCAAAATGCTATGAAGTTTGGTGCTAAGGGGATAAAAGTACGCTGTTCTGGTCGTCTTGGAGGTGCTGAAATTGCAAGACCTGAGTGGTATAAAGAAGGAAGGGTTCCTCTTCATACTTTACGCGCAGATATTGATTATGACGTGGCGGAAGCGCATACTACTTATGGTGTAATAGGTGTTAAGGTTTGGGTTTATAAGGGTGAATATAGCAAGATTAAAAAATAATCTTGTTTGTTTAATATAGAATAATTAAGTTTAGAAAAAATAATGTTATTAGCTCCAAAAAAACAAAAATTTAGAAAGGCGCACAAAGGAAGAGTTGGTTCTAAATCTAAAGCTGGGACCACTTTGGCTTTTGGAATGTTTGGTTTAAAATCTCTTGGCCAATTAAGGGTTACAGCTAGACAAATAGAGGCGGCAAGAAGAGCGGCTGTTAGGTCTATGAAGAGGCAGGGTAGGTTTTTTGTTAGAATATTTCCTGATATACCTGTTTCTAAAAAACCCAATGAAGTTCGTATGGGTAAAGGAAAGGGGGCTCCGGAGTATTATGCCGTTAGGGTAGCTCCAGGCCGAGTTTTATTCGAAATTAATGGCGTTAATGAAGTTATGGCTCGTGAAGCTTTAGCTTTAGCTGCTTCAAAGTTGCCTATAAAAACTAAAGTGGTACAAAGATATGAGTGAGAAAGATTTTTCAGCAAAAAATTTGCTCGAATTTAGTAATGATAAATTAGGTGAAACTTTTCTTCTTTTGAAGAAGGAATTATTTAATTTAAGATTTCAGCGTGCATTAGGTGAGCTGACTAATACTGCTAGATTTAGAAAGGTAAAGAAGAGCATAGCTAGGGTTAAAACTGAGGTTACAAAAAGAACTAGGGGTGAAAATAAATAATGCCAAAAAGAATTTTACAAGGCGTGGTTGCGAGCGCTAAATGCGATAAAACAATTTCTGTTAAGGTGGAAAGAAGGTTTAGGCATCCCCTTTACCAGAAAACTGTTAGAAAAAGTCATAAATATATAGCTCATGACCCTTCTAATAAGTTTAAAGAGGGAGATGAAGTGAGGATTATAGAGTGTAAGCCTATTTCTAAGAGAAAGTCTTGGTTAGTTTTGGAAGAATAAATCTTTGACTTTTGTGGTTAGTTACTGTATTTTACGATAAAAAAAATAAATTAGTTTGTTGGAAGTTTAATTATGATTCAGATGCAAAGTGTTCTTGATGTGGTGGATAATTCAGGAGCCAAAAAAGTGATGTGTATAAAAGTTTTGGGTGGCTCTAATCATATGGTTGCGAATTGTTGTAGCGTTATTGTTGTCTCTGTGAAATCTGCAATACCTTCTGGTAAAGTAAAAAAAGGTGAGGTTCATAGAGCTTTGATTGTGAGGACTAAAAAAGGTGTTAGACGTTCTGATGGTAGTACAATCCAGTTTGATTCAAACTCAGTTGTTTTAGTGAATAAGCAAAACGAGCCTATTGGCACTAGAGTTTTTGGACCTGTGCCAAGAGAGCTAAGAGGTTATGGTTTTGGTAAGATTGTTTCTCTTGCTGCGGAGGTGATGTAAATGATTAAGTCAAAAATAAAAAAAGGCGATAAGGTTAAAGTTATTACTGGTAAGAGTAAAGGTAAGATTGGTGATGTCGTTAAAATTTTTCCTAAAGAGCAAAAAGCTATTGTTTCTGGGGTGAATGTGGCTAAGATTCATTTGAAACCTAGTCGTACAAGTGAAGGAGGTTTTTCTTCCAAAGAATTGCCTATTCATCTTTCCAATTTAAGTCATCTTGATCCAAAAACTGATAAAATTACTAAGGTTGGTTTTAAAATTTTGAAAGATGGTAAGAAAGCAATGTTTGCAAAAAAATCAGGTGAAATCATTTCTAGGGAAGGTAGATAATGTTGATTAAATTTAAAGATACGTACCAAAAAGAAATTATCAAATCTTTGCAGGATAAATTTGCTTATAAAAATGTACATCAAATGCCTAAATTATCTAAAATAGTTGTTAATATGGGTGTTGGTGAGGCTGTCTCTGATTCAAAAGCGATTAATGGAGCTATTGCTGATATGACGGCTATTACAGGTCAAAAACCTTATGTTGCAAAGGCAAAAAAATCTATTGCTTCTTTTAAATTAAGAGAGGGGATGAAAATCGGTTGTAAGGTTACTCTCAGGAATGATAGAATGTTTGAGTTTTTAGAAAGGTTGGTTGTTGTTGCTTTGCCTCGTGTAAAAGAGTTTAAGGGGTTATCTTTCAAAAGTTTTGATGGTAAGGGTAATATAACGTTTGGCATTAAAGAGCAGATAGTGTTTCCAGAAATTAACTATGATAAAATTGATAAGATTAGAGGGATGGATATTACTATCGTAACAACTGCTAAAACTGATGGAGAGGCTAAAGCTTTATTGTCTGGTTTTAATTTGCCTTTTTATAATTAAATAATGGTTGAAATTGGGGAAACAGAAAAAGTAACTATTTTAGTTCCACTATTGATACTAAGTTTGGATATGTTTTTTTAAATGTTAATATGTTAAGTTTATGGCGAAAATTGCTTCTGTAGAAAGAAATAATAAAAGAAAAAAAATGGTTGCTTCTAATGAAGCTAAGAGAAAAAAAATTAAATCTCAAATTTATAACAAGGATTTGACTATGGATGAGAGGTTTGGTTTGGTTTTGAAATTGGCTAAATTGCCTAGGAACTCTGCTAGAAACAGGGTTAGAAATAGATGTGCAATTACTGGTAGACCTCGTGGTTGTTATCGCAAAATTGGCGTTTCAAGAAGTGTTATAAGGGATTTAGCTGGTAATGGTATGTTACCTGGTGTGGTTAGATCGAGTTGGTAAATAATATATAAGGGTTTTTATTTATGTCGATGACAGACAATGTAGCTGATATGCTCACTAGAATTAGGAATGGACAAAAAAGTAAGATGCTGAGTGTAGCAGTTCCTGCTTCTAAATTGAAATGTGCAGTTCTTGATGTTTTGAAAAGAGAAGGGTATATTGCTGGTTATAGCGTAAGCGATGAAAAAAAATTAATAGAAGTGGATTTAAAATATTCTCGTATAGGCGTGCCTGTAATAACAGAGATCCATAAAGTTTCTAAGCCTGGTAAGCGTATATATTCAGCTATTAAAGACTTGAAGGGTTATTTTAATAATATGGGCATTCATATTCTTTCTACCTCTCATGGTGTTATATCTGATAGGGATGCTAAGAAGCATAACGTTGGTGGTGAAGTAATTTGTAAAGTGTTTTAAAGGTTTTTTGATGTCAAGAATAGGTAAATTACCAATAGCAATTGCTGATCAGGTAAAAGTAGAAATTTCTGGTTTGCATATTAAAATCAATGGTCCAAAAGGTTCTTTAAGTAAAAGTTTTGCGGGGAAGATATCCATTAAACAAGATAATAATAATATAGTGGTGACTCCTTTGAATGAAACTAATGCTGCTAGAGCCATGTGGGGAACTGCAAGAAGCATTATTAATTCTATGGTTAAAGGAGTTACTGAAGGATTTTTGCAAAAGCTTGAGGTCACGGGTGTGGGCTATAGAGCGATGGTAAAAGGAAAATATTTAAATCTTACTTTGGGTAAAAGTCACAATACTAAGATAGAAATTCCTGATGAAATTAAGGTTGAAACTCCTAAGCAAAACATAATTACCCTTGAGTGTATTGATAAAGAAAAATTGGGAGAATTTGTTGCTATTATAAAAAGACAAAGGTTGCCGGAGCCTTATAAAGGAAAAGGAATAAAAATTGAAGGTGAATATATACAGAGAAAAGAAGGGAAAAAAGCTTAATTTAAGGTAAAGATATGAGTGTAAAAAATATCAGCTTTCATAGGAGAAAGCAGCGTGTTAGAACAAAATTAAGAGAAGTTAGCGATAGAAATAGATTATCTGTTTTTAAGTCTAATAAGCATTTATATGCTCAAATAATTGACGATGAAACTTCCAGGACTATAGTTTCTGCCTCTACTCTTGATCAAGAAATTAGAAAAGATGGAAAGTCTAATTGTAATATTGAAAGTGCAAAAAAGGTTGGTATGTTAATAGGAAAAAGAGGAGCAGATATGGCTATTGAATCTGTTGCTTTTGATAAAGGTGGGCATCGTTATCATGGTCTTATTAAAGCTCTTGCTGATGAGGCAAGAAAAAATTTAAATTTTTAAAGGTAGAATTTTAATGTCTAGAGATTTAGCAAAAAATATTGATGCTTTAAGCGAAGAACTAGTTCACGTTAATAGAGTAACTAAAGTCGTAAAAGGCGGAAGAAATTTTTCTTTTGCTGCTGTCGTTGTTGTTGGTGATGGTGAAGGAAGAGTTGGTTTTGGTAATGGTAAGGCAAAAGAGGTTGTGGAAGCTAGAATGAAAGCTACTAAAGACGCTAAAAATAATTTGATTTTTGTACCTTTGTACAAAGGTAGAACTATTCATCATGATGTTTTTGGAAAAAGCGGTGCCGCTAAAGTTATTTTAAGAAGGGCTGCTCCGGGTACTGGTGTTATAGCTGGTGGTCCAATGAGGTCTATTTTTGGTTGTTTAGGTATTACTGATGTTGTAGCTAAATCTTTGGGTTCTTCTAATCCTAACGCGATGATTAATGCTACTTTTGACGCTTTGCGTAATTTAAATACTCCTAAGGATATAGCCGCAAGAAGAGGAAGGAATATTAATGAAGTTTCAGTAAATAATTAATAAAAACTTATTATTAATTTTGTAATTTTAGTATAGATATTTATGAACAAAAAAGAAAAAACTATAGAAGAGATGTTAGCTCCAAGTTCTGGAAAAATTAGAGTGAAGCAAATAGGGAGTTCCATTGGTTGCTCTTCTAATCAGCGTAAAAATTTATGTGGCCTTGGGCTAAACAGAATAAATAAAGTTAGGGTGCTTGATAACAATCCTACAATTATGGGGATGGTGAATAAAGTTAAGCATTTGATAAAAATTGAAAACGTATAGATTTGAGAAATAAAATGAAAATTAATTCGTTATTTAACGTTCCAGGTTCTAAAAAAACAAGAAAAAGAATTTGCAGAGGGAATGGTAGTGGTACTGGTAGGACTGGAGGACGTGGAGAAAAAGGGCAAAAATCCCGTTCTGGTGTTGCTATTAAAACAAGTGGAGAACAAACTCCGTTGATTAAAAAATTACCTAAAAGAGGTTTTAACTGCTCTAAATCAGTGAATTATACGTCTATTAAGGTAGCTGATATTGAGGTTCTGGTTGAAGAAAGCAGAATTGATTCTACAAAAATTATAAATAAAGATACACTTGTAGATATTGGTTACATAAAAAGCAGTAAAGTGCCAGTAAAATTGTTGGGTGGCCTTGATAGGATAAAATTTAAAGTTTCTTTGCAATTTGATGCTTGTTCAAAATCGGCAAAGGAGGTTATTGAAAGATCAGGTGGAAAAATATTATAAAGTACTGTTATAAGTTGCTATGTAACTTTTTTAGCAATTTTTACAGTTTGCATAATTAAATTAATTGAAAATAAATAATGCAGAAATCTAAAAATGAACTTAGTAACAGGATATTATTCACTCTAGCCATTCTTTTGGTTTGTAGAATAGGTTCATTTATACCCATTCCAGGTGTTGATTCTGTCTCTCTTGCTAGTTTAGTTGAAAGAGGGCAAGGAGGGGTTCTCGGTATGTTTAATATGTTGTCTGGTGGCTCGCTTGGTAGAATGTCTATTTTTGCTCTTGCCATTATGCCATATATTACCGCTTCTATTATAATTCAGTTGATGACTATTGCATATAAACCTCTTGAAAACTTGAAAAAAGATGGTGAAGTTGGTAGAAGAAAGTTGAATCAACTTTCTCGTTATTTAACGGTTTTATTTGCGTCTTTTCAGGCATATGGCGTTTCTGTTGGGCTTGAAGCAACTGTAACTCCTTATGGTCCAGTCGTTATTTTGCCTTCTTTGATCTTTAAAGTTTCTACAATCATTACTTTGGTGGTTGGTACAATGTTTTTGATGTGGCTTGGTGAGCAAATTTCTTCTAGGGGGATAGGAAACGGTACATCTTTGATAATATTTATTGGTATTATTTCAGGTTTGCCAAGTGCTATGATTAATATGTTTGAATTATCTCGGAAAGGTGTGATGTCGCCTATTGTGGTTTTTGCAATTTGCGCTGCTGTAGTTGCCATGATTGTGACTATTATATTTTTTGAGCGAGCTCAACGAAAAGTTTTGGTGCAATATCCAAAAAGACAAGTGGGTAATAAAGTTTATGGTGGTGATGCTACTCATTTGCCTTTGAAATTAAATACATCAGGTGTTATTCCACCCATTTTTGCGAGTGCAGTTCTCCTTTTTCCTGCTACAATAACGGGGTTTTCTGGTGAGGCAGATGGAGTATTGTCAGATTTATCTCGTTATCTTGGTCATGGTAAGCCTTTATATATTTTTTGCTATTTTGTTTTAATTATGTTTTTTAGTTTTTTCTATACAGCTGTTGTATTTAATTCTGAAGATACTGCAAACAATTTGAGAAAACATGGTGCTTATGTTCCAGGACGTAGGCCGGGAAAGAATACATCTGAGTATTTTGACTATTTGTTAACTAGATTAACTGTTATAGGTGGTGTTTATTTATCTGTGATATGTATTGTGCCAGAATTATTAATGAACAAGTATTCTGTTGCTTTTGCTCTTGGTGGTACTAGTTTTTTAATAGTGGTTAATGTTGTCATTGATACTTTTACTCAAATTCAAACTTACTTATTTAGTTCTAAGTATGAAGGTTTAGTAAAAAAAATGAAGGTTAGGTCTAGGTAATTACTATTTTATAACTTGGTTCTTAATAATAAACAATTAAATAATTAATGAAAAAAAAAATTATCATTTTATTGGGTTTGCCAGGTTCAGGAAAAGGTACACAAGGAGAGTTTTTAGCTAAAGAATTAGGACTGCCTCATATTTCTACAGGAACTATTTTTAGAAAAATGGTAAATGAAATAAACGCGGAATCTCAGCTTCTGAAGGAACATATGAATTTAGGTAAGCTTGTTCCATCCAATTTGGTAAATAAAATTGTCATAAAATTTTTGTGCAGTGATGAATGTCAGGAAGGTTGTGTTTTAGATGGTTATCCACGTAATTTGGAACAGGCAGATTTTTTATTTTCGCATGTTGAGGCTGAGTTTAGCACCGTATTTTTTGATGCAAGTGATGAAGTTGTTATAAAAAGAATTTTAGGTAGATATAGTTGTACAGCTTGCGGAGTTTTATATAATAAGTATTTTAATAATCCTAAGCTTGATAATGTGTGTGATGTGTGCGGGGGGAAAGATTTTACTTTTCGTGAGGATGATAATGAGCGTATTACAGCAACTAGAATTGAACAATATAAAAAAGAAACAATGCCTTTGGTTAATTATTATAAGAATAAAAAGGGTTTTTTTGCAGTAGACGCAGATAAAACTAAAGAAAAAGTGTTAAAAGAAGTGTCTTTAATTGCAAAAAAGGTTTGACTTTGCATGATATTTCTATATCATTTCGGTTTTGATTATTTATAAAATTTGGAGAGTTTTTTGTGGCAAGGATTGCAGGCGTAAATATTCCAGCGAATAAAAGGTTAGTAGTAAGTTTAACTTATGTCTATGGTATAGGCCATACTGCTGCTCAGAAAATTTGTAAAGATTCTGGTATTTCTGAAAGCAAAAGAGTAAAAGACTTGATTGATAACGAGTTGATAATTTTAAGAAACTTGATCGAGAAAAATTATCAAGTTGAAGGAGATTTAAGAAGAGAAGTAAATCTTAACATCAAGAAAAAGAAAGACATGCGTTCATATCAGGGGTTGAGGCATATTAAAAGACTTCCTGTTCATGGTCAAAATACGCATTCTAACGCGAGAACAAGGAAAGGAAAGCGCATTGCTATTGCTGGAAAAAAACAATAAATTAGGATAAAGAGTAATGAGTTCAGTTAGTAAAATTAAGAAAAAAAAGAAAAATATTTCATTAGGGGTGGTTCATATAAAGGCTACGTTTAATAACACAATAGTAACTTTTACTGATGTGCAAGGCAATGTGATAGCGATATCTACTGCTGGTTCACATGGCTTCAAAGGTGCAAAAAAAGCTACTCCTCATGCTGCGCAATTAACCGTAGATAGTGCTTCTGAAAATGCAAAAAACAATGGGATGAAGACTGTTTCTATAAAAGTTAAAGGTGCTGGTTCTCAGCGTGAGGCTGCAATGCGCGCTGTATTTAGTCAAAATTTTGTGGTGACTACGATCACGGACGTTTCTGGTGTTGCTCATAATGGTGTTAGAGCTCCAAAAAGGAGAAGGGTATAAAATAAGATCTATATTATAAGGCAAATTGGGAAAAATATGTTATCAATTAATAAAAACTGGAATACATTAATTAAGCCGTCAAAGGTTGCTTATATTGGTTCTGATGATGAGTCAGATAGACAAAATAAGGCTAGTATAGTAATTGATCCTCTTGAGAGGGGGTTTGGTTTGACTCTTGGAAATGCGCTTAGAAGAGTTTTGCTTTCTTCTTTGCAAGGCGGGGCTATTACTGCTATAAAAATCCCTGGCGTAGCTCATGAATTTTCTTCTAAAACTGGTGTAAGAGAAGATTTAATTGACTTGATTTTGAATGTAAAAAAAATTGCTATTAAATTAAATAGTAACGAAAGAAAATTAGTTAGAATTAAGGCTAAAGGTCCTTGCGTAGTTACAGCTGGTATGATTGAAGGTTCAAATGATGTTGAAATATTAAATCCAGATCAGAAGATTTGTACTTTATCTAAAAATGCTGATTTTGAGATGGAGTTATATTGCGAAACTGGTAGAGGGTATGTTCCAGCTGTTGGTAATAACGAGAGTGATTTACCGGTGGATGTTATATCTATTGATGCTTTATTTAGCCCGGTTCGGAAAGTTTCTTATAAGATCGAGGATACTCGTGTAGGCCAGGTTACTGACTATGATAAACTAATTATGAATATAGAAACTGATGGTTCTATTACTCCAGAGATGGCCGTGGCTTTAGCTGCAAGGATTTTGCAAGATCAACTCAACTTATTTGTTACTTTTGAGGATGATGAAGAAGAAGTTACGGAAACTGTTGAAGAGTTAGAGTTCAACCCCGTTTTACTTAAGAAAGTTAATCATCTTGAACTTTCTGTTAGATCTCAAAATTGCTTGCAGAATGATAATATTGTTTATATAGGTGATCTTGTCATTAAAACTGAATCAGAGATGCTTAGGACTCAGAATTTTGGTAGAAAATCTTTAAATGAAATAAAAGATATTTTATCTAAATTTAATTTAAAATTTGGTATGGAAATTGCTGGTTGGCCACCTGAAAATGTTGAGGAATTGGCTAAAAAGTATGAAGATCCATATTAAATAATTTTTGTTATTATATAAGATTATTTTATCTTGTTAAAAATATTAAGGTATATGTGATGCGTCATAAGTTAAAAGGAAGAAAGCTAAATAGGACTAGTAGTCATAGAGCTGCGATGTTTGCAAACATGGCTACGTCTTTAATCATGAATGAACAGATTAAGACTACTGTCCCTAAGGCCAAGGAATTAAGGCCTTTTGTAGAGAAGTTAGTGACTAGGGCAAGAGATAATAGCCTTGCTGCTCGTAGAGCTATAATATCAAAAATTAAAGATAAAAAAGCTGCTGAAAAATTAATGTCTGTTTTGGCAACAAGATACAGTACAAGACCAGGAGGTTATACTAGAATAGTAAAAGCTGGTTATCGTTATGGTGATGCATCTCCTATTGCTTATATAGAATTTATTGATAGAGATATAAACGCTAAAGGATCGATGACTCCTAAAATAGAAAAATCCGAACAAGAAACTTTATAACAAGAGAAGTAAATATTATGGCAAATCATTCAGCTACAGAAAAATCAATTAGAAAAACAGTTGCAAGAGCTGCTGTTAATAAAAATAGAAGAACAAGGGTTAGAACTTATATAAAAAAAGTATTGACTTCTTTGGACTCTGCCGCCTCTAAAGAAGATGTAAATAAGGCTTTTATTACTGCACAATCAGAAATAATGAAAGCTGTTTCAAAAGGTTTAATCAAAAAAAATACTGCTTCAAGAAAAGTTTCTCAATTAGCAAGAAAAATAAAAATATTGTGAAGTGAAATCATTGCTGGGCGGTTAATTTCTCTGTTTTAAAATGAGAAAAATGGATGCAAGATAACAATTTCAACCAAATCAATGATATTAATTTTCCTGAATTTACTTATCTGTTCACGCTACCGGTTGGAATGAAAAAACTGAATTAAACATAATTAGTAACAAATTAAAATTTATATAATTTAGCGATAGCAAGAGCAATAAAGCTGAGAAATGCATGATCCATTTTATCAAAAAATTATATTTATTGAGGTTAAAGCCAGACAAGGAAAGTTTAGGGTCTGTCTTTTTAAGTGTGTAAATTCTAAAATAAGCACTTAAATTCTACCCTCAAATTTTATCAAAAAATGAGCCATAGCTTCTCCCCAATTTTGAATGGGCATAGTCCAATTTTCTCGTAATGTAATCTATTGTCAAGTACAAAGTCTTAAAAACGGAGTCGTCGCTAGGAAAAACCCTCTTGTTATTGGTTACTTTGCGTAATTGGCTATTTAAGCTTTCTATTGAATTAGTTGTATAAATTATACGTCTAATAATCTCTGGATATTGCAAAAAAACTACCAAATTCTGCCATGATTTCGTGATATGGGGATATTGTTTACCCCATCTAGTCCATCCGTCAAAATTGCTCATAAACTTTGAGCAATTTTGACGGATGGACTAGATAAACTTTCTCACACACTTAGTAGGACAGACTCATTTTGTCCTCTGTATTTAAGTTGTTTTTTATAGTATTTACTTACTATTTACTCTGCAACTTATACAAAATTTATGACTGATTCACTAAATATTAAAGATTTATTTAGAATTTTTATAAGTTATTCTTTCTTTAATTCTAGCAGCTTTACCACTTAATTTACTTAAGTAAAATAATTTAGCACGGCGAACAATACCACGCTTAACAACAACAATTTTACTTACATTAGGCGAATATGTTTTGAACCTTCTCTCTATACCTTCACCATGGCTAACTTTTCTTACCAAAAATGATGAATCAATACCTTTATTGCTTTTTCCAATAACTACACCTTCATAAATCTGTAGTCTTTCTGTTGTACCATCAACAACTCTAACACTAACAGCAACAGTGTCACCAGCTCTAAAATCAGGTATTTCCTTAGTTTCTAAAGCTTTCTTAATTTCTTTTTGTTCATATTGCGCAATTAAATTATGCATTTTATTACCTCACTAATTTTTGAAATACCCTAAATAAAAAATTTTAAATTTAAAAATTCATTATCTTTTTAATTTTAATAAATCTGGCCTCATTTTCTTCGTCACTTGCACCGATTGATTATGTTTCCATTTTTCAATTGCCCGATGATCGCCAGAAAGCAAAACTTCAGGAACTTTTCGCCCACGCCATAATGTAGGTTTAGTATAAAGCGGATGCTCAAGTAAAAAACCATCTTCATATGGCTTTTCAAAAGATTCTTCTAACAATGTATTGCGATTGATTACCACACCCGGTGCTAGCCTTACAACGCTGTCTAAGATAACGCCAGCAGCTACCTCACCACCAGATAAAATATAATCACCGATACTAACCTGCAACACATTATACTCATCAATTACTCTTTCGTCAATCCCTTCAAACCTTCCGCATAAAATAATTATATCTTTTTCTGCTAAAATTTGTTTTGCAAGGCATTGGTTAAAAGCTACACCTCTAGGAGAAGGATAATAAATTTTTCTATTATTATTTTTTTTTAGTGCAAAATCAATAGCCGGACCAACAACATCTGGTCTCATTATCAAGCCATTACCACCACCACAAGCTTCATCGTCAACATTTTTATGTTTTGTCAAACCGAAATTACGGATGTTAATGGTATCGTAGGACCATATTTTTTGCTCTAAGGCCTTACCTGCTAAAGAAAAATTGAGAAATCCAGGAAACATTTCTGGAAATAAAGTTAAGAGAGTAGCATGAAAATTGCTCATGAATATATATGTTAATTATTTTTTTTCGAATCAACAAAGTTCTTTAAAATTTCTTCATCAGATACGGAATTATTATTGGTTTCCACTAAATAGTTTCTGACTAAAGAAATAACTTCATTTATAAAACTATCTTTTAATTCATGCATAATTTTATGTTGCTTATTTTCAATAGCTTTGATCACAGATTGCTTTTTTCGTGAAAGTATAAGATCCATCTCCTTCGACTGTTTCTCAACCAAGATTTCTGTACTTTTTTTAGCGCTTTTTAATATTTGTTTTTTATATCTTTCAAAACCATCAATTTCTGTTTGTATTTCATCAAGCAAAGATTTAGCCTCTTTCCTGACTTTTTCAGTCTCTTTCAATTTTTGCTTAATTTGATTAATACGTGCATCTAAGGCATTAATGATTGCTTTTCTAACCGGCCTATACGCAAAATATAAAAAAATTAAAAAGCCAATTGCTACCCAAAAATTTTCATCCATAAAATGCATATTTTAATTTACCGCTTGATTATCTTGATGAAGTTTTTTAAGCAACTTTAAATCGGCTTTTCTATTCGTAATTTTTTCAATTATAAAAGACGCAAGATCAACGCATGGCTCCTCTTCACTCTTATGAAAAGAATTTACGTAATTCTTAAACTCCTTGTCAGCATTATTAAGTTTTTTATCCAAAATTATAGCTAAATTTTGTTTTTTATCCTCAAAATGCTTTGTTAAAACCGCCATTGCTTGACTTCGCAATTCTTCAGCTTCAAGATCTAATTCATCAAGTTTAATCTTTTTCAGCTCTTCTAATGCAATCGCTTGATTGTTATATTGTTCTGATGTTTCTATATTATCTTCTATAAATTTAGCTCTTGAATTAACAATAAATTCTGCCTTAGGAGCAATAAATTTACTAACAATAATATATAAACCACCAAAAATTAAAACTAACCAAAATAACTGCGATGAAAAACTCAATATATCAAATTGTGGCATAACGTGTGATTATGTGAATATTAATAACATTGCAATAACAAAAGAAAATAATCCCATCGCTTCAGCAAGGCCAGCCCCAATAAATGCCATCCTTTGCAATTGATCAGCAGCTGAAGGGTTGCGCGCTATTGCATTTAATAGTGAACCAAAAATATTACCTACACCTATTGCCGCACCAAGCATCCCAAAAGCCATAAGACCAGCCCCAATAAATTTAAGCGCCATCATAGATTCCATAATTTTCTCCTTATAATTAATTTAGTTAACAAATTTTATTAACACAAAAAAACCATCTTCCCCGGTTTATTTGCATCCCAATAAAAAACACCCAATATATTAACCTAGTGTAAATTTATTGCATCATTTAAATATACACAAGATAATATAGTGAATATATACGCCTGCAAAATTGCGACGAATATTTCAAAACCTACCATAATTGATAAAAAAGGTATAGGTAAAATTTTTAAATATATTGCCATAGTAACTGCAAAACCAGCTATAACTTTAAGCAATACATGGCCTGCAACCATGTTAGCAGCAAGTCTTAAAGATAGACTAACAGGCCTTGCAAGATAAGCAAATAGCTCAATCACTATCATTAACGGGGCAAGCCACCATGGTGTTCCACTCGGCAAAAACAATGAAAAAAAACGAAATCCGTGTAATATCAAACCAAGTAAAGTTACTGTTAAAAACACTAACATGGCAAGCGCAAAAGTAATAGAAATATGGCTAGTTACCGTAAAGCTATAAGGAATCATGCCAAGCAAATTACAAGTCATAATAAACATAAATAATGTAAAAATTAGCGGAATGAATTTCTTTCCTTTAGGGCCAACATTTTGTTGTAAAGTATCAGTAATCAAACCATAAAATAGTTCAGCGCTCAGCTGCAACCTATTTGGTATTAGCTTTTTACCACGAAAAGCAATGATAAAATAACCAATTATGAAACTTGCCGCCAGTAACATAAATATAGAGGAATTAGTTAAGCTAATATCCACACCAAACAGTTTAATATTAACTATTTCTTTGATTTTAAATTGATCTAAAGGGCTGTGATTATTTGCCATAATTTTATGATTTTATATGTTGTTTCCAAATAGATCTAAACGAAGCTATGTTAGATAATATAATACATATTATAAGAAATAATGGTTTAGAATCAAACAAATTATCAAACATTAATCCAAATAACACGCCAACTATCATTCCAGCAACCAAAGTAGCAGCTACGTCAAAAAATTGCGTAGCAAAAGATTTTTGTTTATTTGGCTTGTTCTGGATTTTGATTTGCTTTATCTTTTGTCGAATTTTGTCTGTCTTTTTCATTAAGCGCTAATATTTCTTGCTCGATAGCTTTTGATAATTCTTCTGCAGTATATTTTTCTTTAAATTGTTTCCCATTGATAAAAAATGTCGGTGTGCCAGGAAAATCACCAATACTCATCGCATGTTTTGTATTATTAACTAAAACATTCACTTTAGATTTATCCCCTAAACAATTGGCATATTCTTGAGGTGAAACACCGCCTAACCCCCCTATATTTGTTAAAATTTCACGATAATTTGTGTTGTAAGCCCAGTCATTTTGCTTACTCAAAATAACGTTAACAAATTTTAGATAATTACTTATATCGCCTTTGCATCTAGCAAGTAAGGAAGCATCAAGATCTTGCTTATTTGTAATAAATTCACGCATGATATAAGCAATTTTGCCGTTATCAATATATTTTTCTCTTAATTCCGGAAAAATAATTTTGTGATACATCACGCAATGTGGACATGTTGGCGAAAAATATTCAAGCAAAACAATTTTACTCTTAGCATCACCCAAAACTATATCATCTTTTTCAACGAAAAAGCTTCTATTGATATTTTGGCTCACTGTTTTTTTATCTGACTGGGGGTTTTCTACTACTTTTTCTTGAACTGATAACTGCTTTTGTTCTTCCTGCTTAACTTCTTCTTTTTCTCCCATACAAGATGATATGGAAAACAAAACCAAACCAAATATTATGTTTGTAAGATTCATGACCTAATTATTAAAATTTAAAACCAATACCAGCTGATATAACTAAAGGATCCCATTTAACCCTAGAACTTACATTTTGAGTATTATCATTTTCAACAGATGTTAGTAACTCTTTTCTAAATGAAAACTTCGATTTTAAGAAATATTTCTTTATATCAATAGTAAATAAAGTATCATCCATAGCAACAAAATCTATGCCAGCTTGAATAACAGGGCCAAAAGTGCTTCTTACTTTTATATCTTTCGAACGTGTATGCATCCAAGTTCCATTTAATCCCCCACCAATGTAAGGTCTAAAACCGCCAAATGGAGCTATGTGGTATTGAGTCGTTATAGTTAGCGGAATCATAAAAATTTCTTTCCTTTTACCTGCAGCTTTGGCAGTTGCTGTTCCATATGCAGCAATTGCAGCACTTAAAGCCGAAGATTTGCCTCTATACACCCCAAAACCAAGCGCAACTTCCGCAGCTATATGATCCGTCGCAAATATAGTCATCGCTGTATCAAAACCATAACCATTTTGTACTACCCTGCCTGGCTTGTTTGCCCCTGCATTTATTGGTGTTGGTAAATTATCAGCCCTTGCATTAGTTGAAGCATAAAAACCCCTAATTTTAAAAAGCAAGGCTCCCTCATCTTCGTAATAATTCGCATAATAATCATCTACATGACCTTCATGCGACATATCTTCTTTAGCTAAAACACTTAATGGTAAAAATAACAAACCAACAAAAACTAACTTTTTAAAAGAATTTTTCATATTTAGAAAACCTAAAATCAATTACTAAATTTTAATCTATCCAAAACGAGATTACACTAAAAAGATTATAACTACTAGCGATCCTTAATTTTTTCTGCAAATCAAAACTAGCATCAAATTGCTAAGTGTGATTAATACAACAAAGAACTGACTATAACTCAAATCCAGTTAAAATCCTTAGTTTGTTTAACAATTTTTATTAGTTTCAATTTCAGATAATAATGCTAAACTAGCACAAATTGCAACAAAAGCAACATAAATTGCTGGTGCCCAACTGCTATGTGTATAGTACCAAATAGATAAGCAAATAGTCGTAGCGCTTCTTCCAAGTAATTCAGTGCCAACAGAGTAACCAAAACCTGTAATAAGATATTTTTCATCTGTTGGAATCATCCTAAACAGCAGCACATTTAATGGCGCAACGAATGCTACTCCAAGGATTATAATCCATAATTTAGCAATAGTAATACCAATTAGATTGAGTTGAGGGAGAATATAGAAAATAGGGATAATTGTAAAAGCTACAATTATAGAAATAGTTGCCATCCATTTTATAATATTAAATTTATTAGCTATGTGCCCAAACACAGGAATCATTAAGATATCTAGCGCTAATAAAAAAGTATTATAAATGAGTAAATCACTAGTTTTTATGTCAGAAAAAAGCGGGATAAAATTATTTAAAAAAATAAAAGGAATTACATAAGTTAAAAAACTAAAACTAGTAATAGGAATGATCTTTAGTAATTTCCATTTATTATTTGACAAAATTTTAAGAGTTTTAATATTTCGCTGCTGTGGTTTGTAATTTGTCGCTATTTTAGTTGTTTTTAATCTCAAAATAAGACCCGTTACAGCTGTAAGCAACCCAAGTAAAAAGGCAATGCGCCAATAAAAAGTTGGTTTAGATGAAAGGCTAACGACTGAAGCGGCAAAAGAAGCTAACAAAGTGCCGGCCATAGTTGAGCATATATAAAAACTACTAGCTTTTACCTGTTCTTTTTTATCCCCTACATGTTCCAGGATAAAAAGAGCAGCGATATTATATTCTCCGGCAGCAAAAATGCCCTGAATTGCTCTTATGATAACCAGGAACACCGGTGCCCATATGCCAATTTTTTCATATGATGGTATCACACCAATAAAAAATGTTGAAATTGCCACCCCAGTTAAAGTAACGCTAAGTAATTTTTGTGGAGAGTGTTTGAGTGCAAGATAACCAAATAAGGTTGAACCAAGTGGTCTAATAATAAAGCCAATAGATTTAATTCCATAGATTAATATCAGCGCTACTAATGGGTCAGATTCGGGGAAAAAAATTGGAGCTAAAAATGGGGCTAAAAATACATAAAGCGCAGAATCATAATGATCAAGGCTGTTACCAGCTATGCCAGACCAAAATATCAACTTAGAGTTTCTAGACTTATTTACTTTAAAATAGGAGAAAAACATGCTTTGTAATGTTTTATATGAAATTTTCATTTAGCTAAAAAAGTAATCTTGTTAAAGAATTTGGAGCATAAAATTTTATAACATAGAAAACAATCAATATTTTATAATAATTGGGGTATTGCTATAAGTGATAGATAGAATATCTTTAAAGAAAGGCAAAAAAAGCAAGTTGAGAGAATTTTTAATCATATCGAAAGCCTTATTGAACTTCAAGTGGTAAAGAAAAAAGGGGATGACTTCATAGGTAAAAGATAACATCTTATATATAACTTATATTACCAATATTCAGCAGAAGTTAATATAATTCTTAACGTATTAACTATTCATATTATCTCATTTATTAATTATTGATAAGAAATATCTTGATTAAGGTTAAGATTTATTATATTATGAATATAATCAAAAGATGTAAGAATACTTAACAACAATGTTAATTTAATATAAACAAAATTAATATAAATAAACTTTTAATCGAGGGTAAATATGAAAAAAAATATAGCAAAAATAATTTTATTAACAGTTTCGAGTCTAGCAATAACAGCTACTAGCGCAACTGAAGCTAAGGCTGCACAAAAATTTGTGAACTTCTTCAAAAAAAGAACCTCACAACAGCCTATCTTACAACGAATTGAACAGGATAATAAGGAGTTTGAAGAGAGTTTTTTTGTAGGAGGGGAGCAAAAAACTCCAAAGAGTTCGCTTACTTTTAAAACAACAGAAACAAAAGAAAAAATTGGTCATAAAATAAAAACAAAAGCAATGGCATGGTTTAATAAATTCACAAATAATAAAAAAAAGACTGAGAAGATAGATAATCTTTTAACAAAAACTGAAAATACAATTGATTTGGAACGACCAAAAGCTGAAACATCTAAAGAAATGCGGGCGATTGAAAAATTGCTAACGCAAAATGAACAATCAACTCAAGAGATAAAAAAGAAGTTTGATGATAAAGAGTTGCAAAATGAGATCTCTGAAGAGGAGGTTTATGTTAAAGAATTAAGAAAGATAAACGCTGAAGTATTGAGAATGACAAATGCAAATAAAGAAGAAAACAACCTTAAGGGGAAAGAGGAGTTGTATTCTGAAAAAGATGAGGTCTATTCTAAAAACGATTCGATATTTTTTGACATTAATTTGGAACGACCAAAAGCTGAAACACCTAATGAACAATCAACTAAAGAGATAAAAAAGAAGTTTGATGATAAAAACGATAAAAATGAATTTGCAGAGCAGTGCGTAAAAGTTTTGCCTTCACAAAGGTATGATTCGCTTTACAATAAGCCACAAACAGAAGATATAATAGCAAATAATAATGATCTTGAAGAGTACAATATAGGTGCTGATAATAATTTTGAAGATTTGCTAAAAAACGCAGAAAAATTTTTAGAGTTAGATATGGAAAATGGTGATTTTAATGATCTTGAAGAAAAGAGCGCAAAGCTTCAAAATAATTCTAGGGAGTTGACCGATGAAACTATAGAAAAAAATGAAGCTGATTATTTGAATTCGCCTAAAGCTCTGCTAGGTGCAGCGAGTAAAACAGTTGAAAGTTTTATTAACAAAGGTAAAGAAGTTGAGCAGTTTAGTAAAGAAACAAAGCTAAACGCTCAGATAGAAGAAGAATTAGTTTCTGAAAACGATAAAAATGAATTTGCAAAGCAGAATGAGGTCTCTTCTGAAAACGAT
>CAYGSI010000004.1:0-7404 GCA_964352655.1 uncultured Rickettsiaceae bacterium | reverse complement strand
ATAAAAATGAATTTGCAAAGCAGAATGAGGTCTCTTCTGAAAACGATTTGATATTTTCTGAAAACAATAAAAATGAATTTGCAAAGCAGAATGAGGTCTCTTCTGAAGAAGAATTCAGTACAGAAGAAGAGGTCGATACAGATGGAGAAGCGCTAGAAGATCCATTAAAAGAGTCTATCGCATTGACAAATTTTCTTAATCCAGAAGATGGAGATAAGGATGAAGATAGTGATGAGTTAAATGAGGATGTAGCAGGATGTATGAATACTTCAGATGAATCGATCCCAGAAGAAGAGAGAGATGAAGAAACGTCTAAAGATAATGCTTATTTTAGTGATGGAAATGAGGATGAAAATAGTGGGCATATATCTAGTATCCAGTATAGCTCTTCATATGTTAAAAACTCTGATTCTCAGTCAAAAATTTATACTCAAAATAAGGATGAGTCAACTGACTCCGTGATTACTGAAGCACAATTAGCAAAAGATCTTAAAATTGCTACAAGTGATGAGTTATCTGGACAATTGTCAAGAAATGAGAAGGCTGAAATTTATAATGAAATAAGTTTTTTTAGTAAAAAGGCTGTTGATCAGTTTGTAAAACTGCAAGCTTTAGATGTAAATATGATGATAGATGATATGACTAATTACATAGTAGACTCAAGATTAGTGGCAGTAGGCGTTGCAGCTGGTGATGATGAGAAAACAAAAATAGAAAAAGGGGTTTGGATTAAAGCTCTCTATGGCGTTGGCAACCAAAACAAGCTTGGTAAAATGTCTGGATATAACAGTAACTCCTTCGGCGCTATTATTGGTGGTGACATAGAATTGGATGATGATAAATTATTTGGTGTTGCTATAAGTAATATAAAGTCAAACTTTAAATTCAAAAATGATAAATCTAGCGATAGAGCTAAAGCCAGCACTATTGCGGTGTCATTATATGGTTCAAAAAATATTACCGACCATATATTCATGAATGGCGCGGTAAATATTGTTTATTCGGATATTAAAGTCAGAGCTTTAAAACAAATTACTGCAAATGTTGAAAAAGTTGAAAAATACGCTGATAGTAAATTTTCAAGCATTGGTGCTTCTGTTAACTTTAACCTTAATTATTTAAAGCGTTTTCAAAGTGGTAATAGTTTAACACCTGTAATAGGTATTAAATACTCTAAAAATGTTGATTCTGGCTTTACCGAAAAAGGTACTGGTTTATATAACCTAACAGCTGCTAGCAGAAAAAAAAGCTCGCTGATAACAAAATTTGGCGCATCATTTAATTTTGCACCAATAAAAAAGGTTGGTTTAATTATTACTCCTGGTATAAAAGCAGTAATTAATCGTCAGGTTAGCTTAAAAGCCGATAAATTAAAAGCTAAGTTAAACTGGCAAGGTAATCAATATGAGCAAGAAATATCTATAGAAAACAGGCAAAAAACAGCTGTTAATTTAGGAGTTGGGGTTGCTGTGACTAAAGGTATGGTTGATATTATGGCAAATTATGACTATACATTAAAGAAGCAATTTAAAAGCCATGAAGGTAGTTTAAAATTGAGAGTTAATTTGTAAAAGAGCAATATTTGATCTGACAGATGATAAGGTATTTAGATCTGATTGTCGTTTAAGTCTTGACTGTCAGATCTGCTGTCATCTTTTACAAATCCTGTTATATCATTTAAGGCTGTTTGTTTGCGGTAAATTCTAAGTTAACACCTAAAGATTTTTATGATGTTAAATTGTATAAAAAGCTTAATATTATCAAGAGATTCTTTGGTAGGTTAAAAGAAAATAAAAGGATTGCAATGAGATTTGATAACATGGATCATTCATTCCTTAGCTTTATTGCGCTTGCTATCGCCAAATTATATAAATTATTTTGTTAACAGTGCCATAGACGAGCGTCGGCTAACAATAAACATTTTCATAAAAAAATTACTTAAAATATATGGATTTTATAGAATGAATATAATATAATGTCGCCAACTTTGACAAATGATTTTTTATTTATTTGTTAAATAAATGCAATTTATGGAGAAATATAATGGCAGTACCAAAGAAAAAAACCTCTAAATCTAGGCGTAATCAAAGGCGTGCGCATGATGCTATAGGTAGAGTTAATGTTATCATTGATAAAGATACAGGAGAATATAGACTTCCCCATCAGATTGACAAAACTAGTGGTGAATATAAGGGAAATCGAGTAATGATAGCTAAAGTAAAAGAAGAATCAGAGGAATAGACGTAATTTATGGCCTCAAAAATTATAGGAACAGGGGGCTATCTTCCGCAGAAAATTGTTACTAATTCAGATCTTGCTGACTCAATTGATACTAGCGATGAATGGATCAGAAACAGGACCGGTATAACTCAAAGGCATATAGCAGCTGATGATGAATATACCTCGCATCTTGGTTACAAAGCTGCGCTTGAAGCTATTAAAAATGCTGGAATTGAGAGATCTACAATTGATTTGATAATTACTTGTACTAATAGTCCTGATAATAGTTTTCCCTCCACGGCAAACAAAATTCAATCTTATTTTGGTTTCGCTAAAAAAATTCCTTCATTTGATTTACAAGCAATATGTTCTGGCTTTGTATATGGTTTACAAGTTGCAGATTGCATGATTAAGTCTGGCAAATATCAAACAATATTGTTAATTTGTGCTGATAAAATGTCTTCACTTGTAGATTGGCAAGATCGTAAAACTTGTGTACTATTTGGTGATGGAGCAGGAGCTGTGATATTACAAAAATCTAACAGCAATGCTGGTATTATTGATTCAGATATTTTTTCTGATGGTTCTTTATTCAACATATTATATACTGATGGCGGTGTAAGTAGCACGGGTGATAGCGGTACGGTACAGATGATTGGCGGTGACGTTTTTAAACAAGCTTGTATTAAAATGAGTGAATCGGTAAAGAATATTTTACAAAAAAACAACTTGGATATTGCTGATATCAGTTATTTTATTCCACATCAAGCCAATTTAAGAATAATAGACCATGTAGCAAATTATCTTAATATAGACAAAAATAAAGTAATTATTACTGTAGATAAACATGCAAATTGTTCTGCTGCATCAATTCCACTTGCTTTATCTAAATTAGAGTTGACTAGAGGAGTTAAATCTGATGAAATATTGTTATTTGCTTCTTTTGGCGCTGGAGCAACATGGGGCGCGGCATTACTGCGCTGGTAGCAATTTGTTTTGATTAAATAACTAGAACTATTGAAGAATTTTGATGTTTAAGTCACAAAATATTACTAAAGAAAAAATAGCTCTTTCTTTGCAAAGTAAATTTGGATTTTCCACTTCAATATGTGAAGACATAGTTAACAATATTTTTTCTGAAATTATAAGTTCTGCTTTAAAAAATGGCAAATTAGTAATACCTAAATTTGGTAAATTTCAAGTGCAAGCAAAGCCAACAAGACCCGGTATGAACTTACAAACAGGTGTTCCTTTAAAAATTCCAGCCCGTAAAGTGTTAAAATTTAATGCTTCTAAAATTCTTAAAGATAAAATAAATAATTTATTATGAATTTGGTGGATAAAAAATATTTCTCCATAAGTGAGGTTGCAAAAATAACTGGAATCTCTTTGCATAAACTAAGATATTTAGAAAAATCCACCACAGAAATAAAAATTTTTCAAATTAAAGGGCGAAGATATTATAGTACTCAGGATATAAAATATATAAAAAGTAAATTTGGTTTAACTGAAAAGGGTAAAAAAACTCAAAATGTTAAAAATCTAGCAGAAATTCCTTCTCAAATAGACTCATTAATCTTAAAATTTGTAAAATTAAAAAAAGAATTAATCTGAAATTTGGTAAATTCACACTATTTTTAGAAACAACAATCAAATTAATTTTTAAGTTATTTGCATATTTGGTTAATTTTACTATTATTGCCATCAATAATATTAAATCATGAGATTTTTTGATGAATATGAGAAAAGTAGTAATTTCTGGTATGATTGGTAATGCTCTTGAGTGGTATGATTATGCTCTCTATGCGCAATTTGCCTATATTATTGGTTTAAAGTTTTTACCTCAGACTGAATTCGTTGAGATAATTATTTTTGCTTTATTTGCTGCTGGTTTTATAGTAAGACCGCTAGGGGGGGTTATTTTTGGTCAAATTGGTGATAGATTTGGTCGGAAAATAGCCTTAGTGCTAGGTATTATTATGATGGCAGTGCCGACTGCAGGAATAGGTCTATTGCCATCTTATGATTCAATAGGCATTGCAGCGCCAATAATTTTATTAATAATTCGTTTGATACAAGGCCTGTCTATAGGTGGTGAATTTAGTGGTTGTATTGCTTATATTGTTGAACATTCACCGGCTGATAAAAGAGGTTTAGCTGGTAGCGCCGCCTTTGTGAGTATGTGCCTTGGTATGCTTCTTGGTCTTGGTGTTGCCAATCTCTTCTCATGGGCTTTAAGCCAAGAAGATCTAATTGGTTGGGGATGGAGAATACCTTTCATTATCGGTTTATTTGTAGGTTTTGTCGGATTGTATATTAGGTCACATTTGACTGAAAGTCCGATTTATAAAGCCGCTAAGAAAGGAGGTTTCCTTTCTAGAACACCTTTAAAAGAAACAATAACTGAGCATTGGGGAAAGTTACTCATGGCAGTTGGTATATATATTAATGTGACTGCACCATTTTATACAGCTACAGTGTTTATGGGGCATTATATGCAAAAAATTGGCTATGAATCAATTGAGTGCTCCGTTGTATGTGCCATAATACTTGTTACATTAAGTATAGTATTTCCTTTTTCGGCATATATTTCAGATAAAATAGGCCGTAAGCCAGTGTTGATATTTGCTAGCATCCTGCTTGTTTTAAGTATATACCCAATATTTTTGGCTCTGTCATCTATGAATTATACCATTGCTATATTGTCACAAATTCTATTTTCTGCTATAGTTGGAATATATATGGGTCCGGTGCCAACATTGTTAGTAGAATTATTTCCAACAAGAGTTAGGTTTACAGGCGTTGCTATATCATATAATTTAAGCGCAGCAATTTTTGGCGGTACGGCTCCAATGGTAGGGGCTGCATTATATAAATATACGGGTGATCAACTTGCATTAGCTTATTATTTAACGGCGCTTGCATCTGTTTGCCTTGGTATATTGTGTTTTTATAAAGAAACTTATAAAAATGACCTATTGAATGAAGTACAACCAATAAAAAATTTACAAATTGCATAATGGATAAAAAATTAACAGAATTTAACGTTCCTAATGATGAGCGTAGAGTATTAATACATTGTTGTTGCGCACCTTGCGCTGGGCCACCAATGGAAAAACTCGTTGAGGCTGGTATTGAGATTTCAATATTTTTTTATAATCCCAACATTCATCCCAGAAAAGAATATGAAATACGTAAAAATGAAAATATTCGTTTTGCTGAAAAATTAGGTATAGAGTTTTTTGATGCTGATTATGATGTGCAAAACTGGTTTACCAGGGCCAGAGGCATGGAAAATGAACCAGAGCGCGGTATTAGATGTACAATGTGTTTTGATATGAGGTTTTTAAGAACCGCCCTTCATGCACATGAAAATGGCTTCAAAGTTTTTACTTCATCGCTTGGCATTTCTAGATGGAAAAATATGGACCAAATTAATGATTGTGGAGTCAGAGCAGCGTCACATTATCCTGATCTTATTTATTGGCAATATAACTGGCGTAAAGAAGGTGGCGGGGCTAGAATGTATGAGCTTGCTAAGGAAGAAAATTTTTATAAACAAGAATATTGCGGCTGTATATATTCTTTGCGTGACACTAATGAGTGGCGAAAAAAAAACAATCGTGAAGAGATCAAAATTGGCGAAGAATTCTATCAATTTATAGCAAAAGATTAGATCACCAGGGACAATTTTATCCATTAGGGGTCTGTTGAATTCTCAAAAAGTGCTTTTTTTTGCAAAAAATTTGTAGCACAAAGTTGCTAGATGGATCATTCATAGCCTCAAAACTTACATTTTGATAAATTTGGGGCATTGCTAAGAAGTATAGATAATATATCTTTAGCTGCTCTACTCATCTTTTAAGCTCCATGTTTTTGTTTTGTAATTAAATTGCATGAGATAATTTGTCTCATCGCCGCATTTAACTAAATATGCTTTTTGCTCATCATCATATTCAGGACCGTATTTGATCTTTTTGCATTCTAGCTTCTTGGCTTCTAGAAAATTCTTAAACCCAAGTTTTTCAGCTTCAAAAGCAAAAGATTGGACATATTCTTTATTTGACTTATTTTTCTTGATATATTCATTATTCAGTGCTTTAACACATTGTTTCTTATCTTCTTGATGGAGCGGATAACAATTCAAATATTTATGGTGAATTTCAGGCTTTAGATATTTTACATGATTAATTGCCTGCTCATTATATGGTTTTTCAATTTTTTCGTAGCAGGAGGTGAGCAATAATGAAGCAGTGATTGCAAGGAGTATTTTGTTAGTTTTCATTCTGCTATACCCCCTTTATAAGTGTTGCAAGCTCTTCGATTATTTTTACGCCATGTTTAATGTCTTGATCTGCAATGATTGTGAGGGCTGACTGGCCACTCCAGTTAATTTCAAATGGGTCAGCTCCTTGTTTGATTAGGCGCTTCATGGTGATGATATCAGCGTTTCTAGCTGCATCGATTAGTAGATCATGTAATTGTGATTTGTTTGGATTTATCATATTGATTCCCCTCGATTGAACGTTAAAAAAGGAGACTCTGTTTGCAAGTAGAACCTCGATATTTTTAACCACCAATGGGAATGATATATTTTTAGAATTGACTCCCATCTTGGTGATCGGGGAGTTCGAAAAACTGCTAACGACAGTTATGAAGGCTTTTAGGCCAAAATATAAAATCTTGGCCCTGGACATAGCCCACATCTCCCCGACCATAAAGTAAAGGGATGTATCATCTTTTTGACTGATACTAGTCACGTTAGTAGAGGTTTCGACACCCCAGAGTTTTCTTATGAAAACTCCAAGAGTTATTCTAGCTTCATTGCCGCACAAGTCAAGTTTCTTGATTATGCTCAGTTGATGTAAAAGAAAGAAAAATACTTGCATCATTTTTTATCATAGGTTACACATTAAAAATGTATTACAAAAGTTGATTTAGAAGAATTAAAAAGCATAAGGTATTTCTTGATATGGATATAGAAGAGTTGAAAAAGTTTTTAGAGAAAAATCAGAATTCCTCGTATATCACTTTGAGTGATAAAAACATAGGGGATAATGGCGCAAAGCTGGTTGCAGAGTTTATAAAAACTAACCAGTCTTTAACTGATATCTATCTTAGAGGTAACCAGATAGGAGCTAGTGGAGCAGAGGCAATAGCAGAAGCCCTGAAAACTAACCAGTC
>CAYGSI010000003.1:0-60534 GCA_964352655.1 uncultured Rickettsiaceae bacterium | reverse complement strand
TGCATAAAAATTTGTCTTGCTCAAAGTTTATGAGCAATTTTGACGGATGGACTATGTTAGTTGTAATATTATTGACAATCTGGTTATACAATATTATTGTTTATATTCATTTCTGTTATTAACAAAAATACGTATGAATCAATTTAAAAAAGATCAAATAAAATTGACTGAAAAACAATATGTTGAATCTTATCAGCGTATGTTGTTAATTCGTCGTTTTGAAGAGAAATGCGGCCAACTTTACGGTATGGGTTTGATTGGTGGTTTTTGTCATTTATATATCGGTCAAGAGGCTGTTATAGCAGGATTCGACCTTGCTAAGAACAAAGGTGATGCTGTAATCACGAGTTACCGAGATCATGCTCATGTTATATTATCTGGAATTGAACCAAAATTCGTTATGGCAGAACTGACAGGTAGAGCATCTGGATCTTCGAAAGGAAAAGGTGGTTCGATGCATATGTTTGACATCCCTGGTAAATTTTTTGGCGGACATGGAATAGTTGGAGCTCAGGTGCCGATAGGAACCGGTCTTGCTTTTGCTGAAAAATATAATAAGACAAAAAATATTTGTTATACTTTTCTTGGGGATGGTGCCGTAAATCAAGGACAAGTTTATGAAGCTTTTAACATGGCTTCTTTATGGAATTTACCAATAGTTTATGTAATTGAAAATAATGCATATTCAATGGGCACTTCTCTTGAGCGTTCCACTTCTATGACTGATCTCTACAAAAAAGGTGAGTCATTCAATATACCTGGTATTCAAGTTGATGGTATGAATTTAGGTGAAGTTTATAATGCGGCCGTTTTTGCATCTAAATATGTAAGAGATGGTATGGGACCGATAATTGTTGAAGTTAAGACTTACAGATATAGAGGTCATTCAATGTCTGACCCTGCTAAATATCGTACTAAAGAAGAGGTAGAAGAATATAAAAATCGAGATCCTTTAACTGATTTAAAAGAAATTATTATTGCAAAAAAATATGCTAAAGAAGAAGAGCTAAAAGCAATTGAAAAAAAGGTAAAGGCAGAAATCTTAGCAATTGAAGAATTTGCAACTTCTGAACCTTTGCCAAGCGAAGATGAGTTATATACAGATATTTATAAATAATATTCAGCTTATTATATAGGATACAAGTAATGAATAATATAACGGTGAGAGAAGCTCTTCAGTCGGCTATGAGTGAAGAGATGAAAAAAGATGCTAAAGTTTTTGTTATGGGTGAGGAAGTTGCTCAATATCAAGGAGCTTATAAAGTAACTCAAGGATTGCTAGATGAATTTGGCGATAAAAGAGTCATTGATACGCCAATTACAGAGCATGGCTTTGCTGGCCTTGCTATTGGTGCTGCTTTTGGTGGTTTAAGGCCTATTGTTGAATTTATGACATTTAATTTTGCGATGCAAGCTTTTGATCAGATAATTAACTCAGCTGCTAAAACCAATTATATGTCTGGTGGGCAGCTTGGTTGCCCTATCGTATTTAGGGGCCCTAATGGCGCAGCAGCTAGAGTGGGTGCACAGCATAGCCAGAATTTTGCTGCAACTTATGCGCATATCCCTGGTTTAAAAGTGATATCACCATATAGCGCAGAAGATGCTAAGGGTTTACTTATTAGCGCGATTCGTGATAACAATCCTGTAATTTTTCTAGAGAATGAAATAATGTATGGGAAAAGTTTTGAGGTGCCAGATAAAATAGAGCCAATCGAAATTGGTAAAGCAAGGTTAATGCGCTCAGGTTCTGACGTTACAATTTTAGCTTTTTCTTTGCAAATTGAATTTGCTATGCAAGCCGCTAAGATTTTATCTGATGAAGGGATTGATGCTGAAGTGATAGATTTAAGGACAATAAAACCACTCGATGAAGAAAATATCTTAGAGTCGGTGCGTAAGACTAATAGAGTTGTCATTGTAGATGAAGGATGGTTTTTTGCTGGTGTTGGTGCTAGTATCAGTGCAATAGTGACGCGTGATGCCTTTGACTATTTAGATGCGCCTCCAGAAATAGTATGTGCTAAAGATGTGCCCCTACCTTACGCAGAAAATTTAGAAAAAATGGCACTTCCTTCAATTGATGACATCATAAAAGCAGTAAAAAAGGTGACTTATAGGAAATAAGAATTATCAAATTAATATTTAAAATTAGAAACAATGCCAATAAAAATTTTAATGCCAGCTCTATCGCCTACAATGACAGAGGGTAATATTGCTAAATGGACAAAAAAAGAAGGAGATATAATTTCTGCAGGCGATATTATTGCAGAAATTGAAACTGATAAAGCAACTATGGAAGTTGAGGCGGTAGATGAAGGAATTTTAGCAAAAATTGTTATCCCTCAGGGAGCAAATAACGTTGCTGTAAATTCGCTAATTGCCGTGCTTATTGATGAGGATGAAAAAGATGCTGACATTGATAGTTTTATTAAAAAATTTGATAAGACCGAAACAAAAACTATTCAGCTAGAGGAAAAAAATGATACAAAATCACCAAAAGAGGCTAGCAAAAACGATCTTGAAGATCTTAAATCTGAACTGACTAAAAATCCCTCTGATAGCAGTGATATAAAAAACCGGATATTTGCTTCACCTTTAGCTAAAAGAATAGCTGGAATGGAAGGGGTATCGCTTACAAATATAGATGGTTCTGGCCCGCATGGTAGAATTATAAAGGCAGATATATTAAAGGCAATTAAAACTGGTGTTAAAGCTTCTGTGCAAAGAGTTGCTGAAGAATATAAGGCGGTACCAAACAATAATATGCGTAAAATAATCGCTAAACGCTTACTCGATTCAAAAATTACGATTCCTCATTTTTATTTATCGATAGAATGTATGATGGATCAACTTTTGAGTGCGCGTTCTCAGATCAATAATACTCTAGTTGGAGATGATAAATTAAAAAAAATATCAGTAAATGATTTTATTATTCTAGCTTCAGCTAAAGCTTTAAATGATGTTCCTCAGGCTAATGCTAGCTGGAGCGAAGAGGCAGTTCTGATATATAATAACGTAGATATATCAGTTGCAGTAGCGATTGACGGAGGGCTCATTACGCCGATTATTAAAAATGCCGATCAAAAAGATATTACTAAAATTTCTGCGGAAATGAAAGATTTAGCAAAACGTGCTAGAGCTAATAATTTAACGCCTGAAGAATTTCAAGGTGGTGGATTTACAATTTCAAATTTGGGTATGTATGGTATTAAAAATTTTAGTGCTATTATAAACCCGCCTCAAGGCTGTATTATGTCAGTGGGTATGAGCTCAAAGCGCACCGTAGTTATTGATAATAAAATAGAGATAAAAACTGTTATGGACGTTACTATTTCTTGCGACCATAGGGTAATTGATGGAGCCGTTGGCGCACAATTCCTAAGTTCTTTTAAAAAATATATCGAATCACCAATCTTAATGTTTATATAAAAGATACAATTTAGTTTAAGGAAAATAAAATATGGAAAAATTTGATTTAGCAGTAATTGGTGGCGGTCCTGGTGGCTATGTTGCAGCTATTCGCGCTGCTTCATTGGGCCTCAATACCGCTGTGATAGAAAGAGAACATCTTGGTGGAATTTGTTTAAATTGGGGATGTATACCGACAAAAGCAATGTTAAAATCTGCTGAGATTTTTCAGATGATGAACCATGCTGGTGATTTTGGTATAAAAACTGGAAAAACTGAATTTGATCTAAAAAAGATAGTTAGTAGGTCAAGAGATATCTCAAATAAACTAACTTCTGGTATTGAAGCTCTGCTGAAGAAAAATAAAGTTAATATTTTGAATGGCGAAGCAAAAATCGAATCACCCAAATTAATTAATATTACGAGCAAAGATAGACAAATATCAATTGAAGCTAAAAATATTATTATTGCAACTGGTGCCAGGGCTAGAATATTGCAAAATTTTGAACCTGACGGCAAACAAATATGGACCTATAGAGAAGCATTAGTCCCAAAATCAATACCAAAATCAATGATTATTGTCGGTTCCGGAGCAATAGGAATTGAGTTTGCCTCATTTTATAGTAGCTTTGGCTGTAACGTTACAGTGCTTGAATCTGCTCCGCGGATCTTACCCGCTGAAGATCAGGAAATTTCCGCAATCGCAAAGAAGTCATTTGAATCAAAGGGAATAAAATTTTATACATCTGTAAAATTATTAAATCAAAATACTGATGCTAAAAAAGTATCAGTGAGCTTTGATCATAAAGGTAAGAAAGTAACTTCAGACTCAGAAATATTATTAATGGCAGTTGGTATCTCTGCTAATACCGAAAATTTAGGGCTTGATAAAACAAAAATAAAATTAGATCGTGGTCATATTATCACCGATCAATTTACTAAAACTCATGAGCCTAATATCTATGCTATTGGTGATGTTGCTGGTGGCCCTTGGTTAGCACATAAAGCAAGCCATGAGGGAATAATTGCCGCTGAGTATATTGCTGGTAATAAACCTCATATATTAAATAATATGTCTATTCCTGCTTGTACCTATTCATCACCGCAAATAGCTAGCCTTGGTATGAGTGAAGCTGAGGCAAAAAAAGCTGGTATTAATGTCAAAATAGGTAAATTTCCGTTCTATGCCAATGGCAAAGCCTTGATTTTAGGAGATAATAATGGTTTGATAAAAACAGTCTTTGATGCAAAAACAGGTGAGTTGCTTGGAGCTCATATGATTGGTTCTGACGTTACTGAACTCATACAAGGTTACGTAGTTGCCAAGAATATGGAGGGTACAGAAGTTGATCTAATGAACACTATTTTCCCTCACCCAACTCTTTCTGAAATGATGCATGAGTCAGTAATGCAGGCTTATGGTAAACAGATACATATTTAGTTGAGTTTTCAGCCTGCCTTTAAAATAGGGAAAGTTATGGCTGAAAATTTAATTTTAATGCAAGCAATGAATGACCGTATTTGCAATGATATTGCAGAGTCAGTTGGTATAATTGATAATTGTTTGGGTTTGCTTGATGCAAAAAATAAATCTATTGTTGAAAAAGCTAAGCTTTTAGTTGATGAAGAATCAGCTAATCTGATAAGGAGATTAAATTTTTTTCGTGATATTTATGGTCTTTCTGAAGATACAGAAAAAATGAGTATTCATTCTTTAACAAAATTACTGTCAGATTTTTTCTTTAAATACCAGATTAAACCTAAACTACATTTCACTGAAAAATTATCAAATATTAATTATTTATTAGCGAAGGCATCAATATGTTTAACGATTATAGCGAATGAGTCTGTGAGTTCTAATGGTGAAATAGATGTTTTTTTTGCTGATGATAAAGAAAATAATCCGGTAAAAATTACTTTAAAAGATAAAAATCTTAGGATAAAAAAAGAAAGTTTTGCCATTTTAACTAGTAATAATTTGCCAAATTCTGAAATTTTAAAAATAAATATTGGCAATTGCAGAGAATACTATATTAATAATATGTGTGCAAAGGCTGGCTTTAGGGTGATAGCTTCTAAAAAAGAAGGGTTATTAGAATATAATATTATTAAATCATGATAAAATATCGCAAAGAAATTGATTCAATAGGTGAAATTGAAGTTTTAGACAGCGTTTATTGGGGTGCGCAAACGCAAAGATCGATAAAGAATTTTAAGATTACTGATCAAAAAATGCCTAAAGAATTAATTAAGGCTTTAGCAATTTTAAAAAGATGTGCAGCTAAAGTTAATACTGAAATTGCTGATTTAGATCTTAAAATAGCCAATGAAATAATTCGAGCAGCAGATAGAGTAATTAACGGTGAATTTTATAATAATTTTCCTTTAGTGGTTTGGCAAACTGGTTCTGGCACTCAAACAAATATGAATATGAATGAAGTTCTTGCTTCAATTGCTAATGAAAAATTAACCGGTAAGAAAGGTGGTAAATTACCTGTACATCCTAATGACCACGTAAATATGGGGCAATCATCTAATGATACTTTTCCAACTGCGATGCATATTGCAGTGGTTATGACAGTTGCTGATAAATTAATACCCGCCTTAGATATTTTATATCAAGCTCTTGATAAAAAAACTAAAGATTGGCACAAAATTGTGAAAATAGGTAGAACCCATTTACAAGACGCTACTCCTATTACTTTGGGACAAGAATTTTCAGGTTATGCTGCGCAAATAAAATATGCAACGAAAAGGATAAAACGTTCATTAAAAGATTTGCAATATTTAGCGCAAGGTGGAACAGCGGTAGGTACAGGCATAAATTGTGCGCCTGGTTTTGATGAAATTTTTGCCGCAGAAGTTTCAAAATTTACAAATCATAAATTTAAAACAGCAGAAAATAAGTTTGAGTCTTTAGCATGCAATGATGCATTAGTTACATTTTCTGGTTCATTAAATTCTCTGGCAGTTGCCATGATGAAAATTGCTAATGATATTAGATTACTTGCCTCAGGCCCAAGGAGCGGTATAGCTGAAATTAGCCTACCTGCAAATGAGCCTGGGTCTTCAATTATGCCAGGTAAAGTGAACCCAACACAATGCGAAGCAATGACTATGGTTTGCGCGCAAGTGATGGGTAATCATGTAGCGGTCACAATTGGTGGATCAAACGGTCATTTTGAGTTGAATGTTTTCAAACCGCTTATTATTCAAAATATTTTACACTCAATCAATTTACTAAGTGACGCTATAATAAGTTTAGTAGAGCGCTGTATTGATGGAATTGAACCAAATTTGGAGAGAATCAAAGAATTGATGAGTCAATCGTTGATGTTAGTCACTGCGCTTAACCCGCATATTGGTTATGATAATGCAGCAAAAATTGCTAAGGTTGCTTATAATGACGGCATCACATTGAAGGAAGCAGCCCTTAAACTAAAATTAATATCAGGGCAGGATTTTGATAAATTTGTTGTTCCAGAAGATATGGTTGGTTTTTAAATTAAAAATAGGTTTTTTATGAGTTTTATTAAACTATTTTGTAGTATTTTTATTATAGTTTTTCATACTTATAGTTTTGCCTCAAACTCTCCTGATCATATAGATTTAAATAAACTAAATTTTTGTAAAATCACACCTATATTTGAAAATAATTATGAACCAGAATATTTTGAGACTACCAATAATTTACTTCGCGAGACTGGTGAATATTCAATATTTTGTGGTGAAAAAATAATAGTTAGTGGTACTCTGGTTGATGAAAATTGTACTCCCGTTGCAGACGCAAAAATATATATTTGGCAAGTAAATTGCAAAGGAAAATATCCTTATTTACCTTTAAAATCTAACATAGATAACAAGTTAATAAGCACCAAAAATACGAATACTTTTACCGGTAATGGTATTGCAACAACAGATAATAAAGGTCATTTTCATTTTGTGACAGTATATCCAGCTGGTGTGCATAAAGCTGCGCCGCATATTAATTTAAGAGCAGAACATAGAAAACTTGGCACTTTACAAACGCGTCTGACTTTAAGTGGTCACAAAGTGTGGAAGCCGCAAAATTACCCAGCACTTGATAGGGTTTCAAAATTTGCTTTAAAAAATAAAATTGGTATTTATAATTATCTTATTGTAATGCCTGGTATGACAGAAGATAGCTATTAATAATTAATTATCCTATTTCTACCATATCCCAGCTAAGCATTTCAGAGATTTTTAAATCACGAGTCGCAATCTTACCATCTATCAGATCTGCAAATCTTATATGCAATCCTCCACTTGGGCGAATTGAATCAAAATTACCATCTTTTTTATTTTCAGCAGCAAATTTAAATTTCTCCCCTTTTTTGATATCTTTTACAATCCAGAGAGAAGGTCTAGCGTTCCTTGAGCTTAATTCTTTATCAGTTGGTTTAAAACATACTGTTCCTAAAGTTTTATCAGCTAGTTTTTGCTCTTCCTGATTATATTGATAGGAACCTTTATTTTCATATTCTCTTATAGTATCAATCATTTTTTTGAGTTCTGCTGGATTGCGCGAAAATGGCCAATCAAATCCCCCAATACCTTTTTCCATAAGTAATTTTGACTCTTCTCTATCCATCATCACATGAACTTCAATAATAGTTGCGCCTTTTTTAACTGCTTCCAGCGGGGTTATATGCGGCATAGAATTTTGGTAATTTTTTGTATCAGCAAATAAAGTATGATCAGATAAACCAACATTTACTCCAAAAATTTGTTTCATTACCGCCATTGTATTAAGATTAGCATCCTCAAAAGTTGCGGGATACCCACTATTACATTGCAGAAGAGTTAATTTTTCTGTGCCAGCATTTTGTAATGTAAGCACTGCTTCCATCAACTCCTCATAAAACATCATACCGTTAGACATAATAATAGGTAAATTTGTAGCTGCCATTTTTTGTAGTAATTTTGTATCAACAGCTTCAAAACTTGCAATTTTTAAAGCTGGAATTTGCACCTCATTAACTAAAAAATCTACAGCAGTTTCGTCAAATGGGCTAGCGATCAGATGAATTCCTAAATTATCTGCTAATTTTTTGAGCTTAGGCTGCCATTCCCACGGAGTTGTTGCCTTCTGGTATAAAGAATATAAATCTATTTCTTCCCATATAGAACCAACAGGCTTAGTTTTAAAGTCACGAGTAATAGTATCTGCAGTATAAGTTTGAAGCTTTACAGCATCTGCTCCTGCTTGCGCTGATGCTTCTATGATTTTAACAGCTTCTTCATATTTTCCATTATGGTTACATGAAATTTCAGCAATAATATAAGCGGGATGATCAACCCCAATTAATCTATCTTTTATTTTAAAGGGTTTTATCATAAATATATCTTATACGTTAAATATGGTTTATCTTTATCAATATTCTCAATTTTATATTCAAGAGATAATTTTTTATATAATCTAATACATCCTAAGTTTTTTAGTACTACATTAGAGTAGAGCATTTGCAATTTTAATAAATTTTGCGCTAATTTAATTGCTACTCTAAACATTTCAGTTCCCGTACCTTTTGGCATTTTTATATCACCTAAATAGGCACTCCAATAAGCAGAATTATTTTGTTTATTAAATTTAAAAAAACCAACAATACCAGCAGCTTCACCATCCACAGAGAAAATAAAAAATTTTTTATCATCCTCTAGCATCATGTTTTTAAACCATATTATATGATCACTGTAGGGGATTTTATCGCTATTAAAAGACATTAACCTAACATTTTCTGCATTACGCCAACGTAGCATTAGATCACAATCTTTATCCTCTATATTACGAAAACTATATTTCCCTATTTGAAATAGCGCTCCAGACATATTCTTTACCTGTTCCATCTAATAAAAGTTTAATCTTTGCTGATTGTTTTTTTAGTATATTATGATCTAAAATACAAGAATCTAAAATTTTTGATATCTTATTATTTATCTTGTTATCATTGTGAAAACCAGCATAAAAGCAAAGATTTTTTTCAGCAAGTGTAATTGATGATTTAATCTGATTTTCTGCTATTGCAACGATAATAGCTGGAATTCCAAGGCAAAATCTTTCCCAAACCGACGTTCCACCGGCTGCTATTGCAAGGTCACAATTTGCTATTAAATTTGCTATATTTGATGCTTGTACATGAAGATTAAATTTTTTTTCTTGAGCACATATTTGCTTCACTTTATCTAAGTGAAGTGAATTTTTACCCATTATGATTTCAATCTCTATATCATAATTTTTAAGAATTTTCAGAATGCAAGACGTCATATCTACATGATCAATACCGCCAAAATTAACAAGAATCTTATGTATTTTGTCATTATTTTTCGGCAATCTTTGACGTTCTGCTATAAATTCATCTCTAAGTAATGCGTATTTTGGTCCGAGCAATAATTTACAATGTTTGGGGACTAAATTTTGGTAACGCTCAGACATATTATGATATAAATTCTGATCCAATAAAATATCACAATCGTGAAACCTATTCGCAAGATCATCTATCACCATAATATATTTTGCCTGCTGACGGGCTTGAGATTCAAATTCTTTATCAACATTATAATTATCAATTACTAACCAATCTGTATTATCTGGAATATATTCTATACCAGGTTTAACTATTTCATAATTTTTGGATATAATTAAAGATAATAAATTCCCTGTTAAAGAAATATCACTCATAAACAAAATATTACATCCTTGATTTCTGAAAAAATCAGCTAAAGTCAAACAACGCATTACATGACCAGTTCCTATATCACTTGAAGCATTTGCATATATTACTATATTCATAATGTCCATAAATTAGGATTAATAAGAGCCTCATCTTCAGAAGCAAAATCAGAATAATCAAGTTTCGGGTAAGATTTAATTTTATCAAATGCTGCTTTTATTTCTTTTAAATCATTTAAAGAAGTGACTCCAATTACAGCATAATCTAAGAATTTTAGAGAATTAGCAAAAGCTAAGGTTCCTTCAAGTGGATTTAAATAATGCGCTGATAGAAACTGGTGCCATTTCTTAAAATGCTTCTTAAATGGTATAAAATATTCAGAAAGATTATCTGGATTTGCTAATAATACGCCCTGCAGAAAGATTGACCTTGCATGTATTTCTATATTTGCTTTTTTTAAACGCTGTAATATATTTGATTTAAGCAGCCGTTGGTCAAAAATATTAATAGGAAGCTGAATCAAATCAAATTTATATTTAGCTAAGATTTGCTTTATTTCGGATATATTGTAAACAGAGATACCAATCTTATCTACTAAATTCTGTTCTTTCAGCTTTGTAATTTGCTTCCAGATAACATCATTTTTATCAGAGAAAATATCACTCGCTTTATGCACTAAAATTCCATATATCTTATCAAGGTTTAAATTTTTTAAAGATTTATAAAAATGAGTCTCTAAATCTTGAATTTTAACGTTTGGAGGTATTTTTGTAATTACTTGAAAAGATGAAAGCTCTACATTGCAATTACCTAGTTTTTTTTCGCTAACGCCATAAGCACTTGCAGTATCTATAGTAAAAATATTGTTACTGAGGGCGTAATTTAAAATTTTAAAAATTTCTGATTCTGATACAACTCCTTTCTTATTGGTTGCTCCATAATTTAAGCCAAATTGTGCCGTGCCAATAGCAATTTTCACTCCAAAACCTCTTTCACTGTTGCTATAACATAATCTTGCTCTTGATCAGTTAAAGCATGATACATCGGTAAAGATAGAGATTTTTTATAATATTCTTCAGAATTGGTAAAATCCCCCCAATGAAAACCTAAATCATGATAATAAGGTTGCGTATGAACCGGTATATAATGCACCTGAACTTTAATATCTTTTGAATGTAAGTAATTAAAAACTGCTTTTCTTTGTTTTTCATTATCCAGAGATATTACAAATAAATGCCATGAAGATTCAATATTTGCTGCAATTTTTTGCATTTTAAGAGGAATATTATTAAAACTAGTAGAATATTTCATTGCTATTTCTTTTCTTCTTTTAATATTACTCTCTAATCTCGATAATTGGGAAATACCCAATGCAGACTGAAAATCTGTTATTCGGTAATTATAACCTAAAGATTGCATTTCATAGAACCACGCACCTTCTGAATTATTATGCATTTGCTTTGGATCTTTAGTAACACCGTGGGTGATAAGTTTTTGAATTTTTTCATGTATATCCTGTTTTTTTACTGCAACCATACCGCCTTCTCCAGTAGTAATAATCTTCACAGGATGAAAGCTAAAAATAGCTGCGTCAGAATATTTACAATTCCCTACGGGTGAATTATCATAAAATGCTCCCACAGCATGCGCAGCATCTTCAACAATTTTAAAACCGTATTTTAAAGATAAATCATATATCTGCTTCATATTACAAGAAGCACCAGCAAAATGTACAGGTACAACTATATCAGGAATTCTTTTAGCCTTTTCTAGTTTATATTTAAGCGCTTCTGGGCTCATGCAAAAACTATCTGGATCAATATCAACAAAATCAACATCTGCTCCTAAGAATCTTGCCGCATTAGCAGTGGAAAGAAAAGTATTAGGAGAGGTCCATAATAATCCACCATTTTTTAATCCAAGAGCTTTATAAGCAACATGAAGACCAGCAGTGGCATTACATAATGCGGTGCAAAAAGGATTTTGAATCTTTTTACCAAAAATTTTGGCAAATTCCTCGGATTTTGGCCCCTGAGTTAAAAAATTTGAATGAAGTACCTCTATTACGGATTCTATATCTTCTTCTTCAATTTTTTGTTTCCCATAAGGTATCATTAATCCTGCCTTTTGATTAAATCTTCTACACTTAAAAACCAGTCATTAGTACCAGAATTATATTCAAAATCATCACTAACTTTCTGGCCCGTTTCGCTTAAATTATTTGTTTTATAATCGTGATTAGAAAATTCATTAATAGTTGGTTTTATTACATAATGATCATTAAATTCAATGGTGTCTCTTGCTGTTTCAAGTGGGCACATAACTTCATGAATTTTTTCGCCTGGCCTTACACCCACTATCTTTTGTGGAATATGAGGCGCCATTGCTGTTGCTAAATCAACAATCCTTATAGATGGAATTTTAGGTATGAAGATCTCACCCCCATGCATTCTAGCAAAACCTTTTAAAACGACATCAACCCCTTGATCCAGAGTGATCCAGAATCTTGTCATTTTAGCATCAGTAATAGGAATTATTTCTGATTTTTCTGTAATTAATCTTTTAAATAAAGGCACAACAGAACCACGAGAACCAACAACATTACCATATCTAACAACAGCAAAACGACACCCTTTATCGCCTGAGATATTATTAGCAGCGGTGAATATTTTATCAGAAGCTAATTTTGAAGCACCATATAAATTAATTGGGTTTGCTGCTTTGTCAGTTGATAATGCTATTACTTTTTGCACACCACATTCTATAGCTGCAAGTGTTACATTCATTGCACCATCAATGTTAGTTTTAACACATTCTGTAGGGTTATATTCAGCAGCTGGAACCTGCTTCAAAGCTGCAGCATGAATTACATAATCAACAGTTCTAAACGCCAATTTTAATCTTTCAAAATCCCTGACATCACCTATAAAATAACGCATAATCTCCTGATTTTGAAACTCAGGAAGTTGTGACATATTAAACTGTTTTAATTCATCTCTCGAGAATATGATTAAACGTTTTGGCTTATATTTTTTTAAAAGTTTTTTTGTAAATTCCTGACCAAAAGAGCCGGTCCCACCAGTAATTAATATAGTTTTGTTATTTAACATAATGATTTAAATTTATTTCATGAAATATTGTCTAATATTTTATCTACAACCAGCCCTATTTCTTTTTGATAATCAGACATCTGTTCCTGGTTTTTACCATAATGGCTAGCTGCAAAAACTTCAATAGGTATTTTTATTCCTTCCTGTAAAGTTGCAGCTATAAATAAAATTAATTCCTTGTCTGAAGCTAATGGAGAATTTATTGCTTTATATATTATTTCCTCAAAATTTAAAATATCATTACTATAAGTTAAACCTTTTGTTAAACAATTAAATTGTGTAAGACCCATAATTATAGCTGGTTTGGATAAAAAAACAGCTTCAAGTGCTGCAGTTCCAGTAATAGATAAAACTAGCTTAGCATTCTGAATTAATGAAAAACCATCAGCAAAAGGGGTGATTAAATGCACGTCAGGCATTTTACTAATTTTTTCATAAAAATCTTTAGGGCGCAGGCCTATCATGGGCAGATGTTCTTTCACTAGCAATTTGTAACCTGCGGGCATTGATTTTGCTATATTCTCAATTATAAACAGTTGGTTCGTAAGCTTATCGGCAAGCACCATTGTTGAAGATTCAGGCTCAACATGTAAAGGAAAATATAAATAATCGCATTGCAAATATTTTTCGGCTTCTTTAAAAGGCGAGGCAAGAAGTAATTTTTTGCTCTCACAAAATACATTAAAATTTGCCCTTAAAATATCTAAACCTCTTCTTTGCCTTAAAAATCCCTTAGTGCCGTATAAACCAATAGATATAGCAATAATACGAGCAATATCAACTCCTATAGTTTTTAATAAACTAAATATTGATGATTTTGTCTGAGCTTCTTTTTTAAAAAAAGTTGAATAGCTAGGGATGTTAGGAGCATTTCTAAAATTTTTAAGGTATTTGGTTGCAGAATCAATATGTATTTTTTTAATCAGCTTCTCATTTTTTTGTGCGTTTTCAAATAATTTCCTAACCGGCATGCATGTATTATAAGGATTATCATCTACAATAAATACATCACCAAATCTTGAAAGCACAAAGCAAAAACAAGGTATATTTAAAACTTTAGCTATAAAATATGCTGCTAATTCATATGCCATAGTAAATTCATTAAAAAAAACAAAATTTGGCTTTTCTGATAAAAAAACCTCCAGATAATAATCAAGCAAACCAACTACATAACGCCACCGCATTTCATCATCATTATTTGTTAATTTGCGCAATTTTGTGGAAGCATATATCCCACCATTCATAAAACCGTAACCTAACTCTCTATCACAAGTGATAAGATGCCTGATATTATGTGTACCTATAAGTTTTTCATATTTTTTGAGTTTTTCCATATCAAGCGGTTTAGATAACCACTCTCTTTCCAAATCTCCAATCCAATCATAATGTTTTATAGGTAATTTTGCCTTATTTATTTTATCACATACAGTATTTCTGCGAGCAGCTAACCCTATTAACTCAAGATCGTTATTTTTCAATTGTAAATCTTTTGCTAAAGCAATTATAAAATCTAAATAATCCTCAAAAAAATATAAATATGCTTTCATTATTTTTTGATATAAAATTTTATAAATTCTTCAACTTTTTTACTGATGGTAGATTCTTGCGGTACATAGAAATATTTATTTACAAAATTATTTATAGATTTATCATCTAAAATTTGGTGTTTACCTTCAAAAGATTCTCTTATCATATTACTAAATTCTTCTGGTTTGTTAACAAAAGAAATAATATCTTTTATTAAAGGATCATTTGGGTTACACATCATATTTTTTTCTACTTGTTTACATTCTCCCCAATGTGGTACAACAACTTTACATCTTGCAATCACCGCCTCTACAATCGCTAAAGAATTGTAATTAATAACCAAGCGAGATTTTGGTAAAATATCATATAATGGAATATCATATACAAAACTCAACTTGGAAGTATCATTATGCTCTAATATTTTAAGTACAGCAATCTTGTCATCATAATTTTTACATTTTACAATAAATTCTATATTATTATATTTTAAAGATTCAATGGCAAAAAGTTTAACTATTTCTTTAAAACTGTTATCTGCAAGATAACCTTCAGTAAAAGTAAGTAAGGTGATATAAGGGCGCTTTTTAAGAGATATATCAGTCTTGATTTCATTCCATATGTCTAACCTTGGTAAGCCAGTAACCCATACATCAGATTTATTAAGGATGGAACATTTGTCAAAGATTTTTGCTGTACTATCACCGCCTACTGCTATTGCAGTACCATTAAATTTATAGCTTGATTCTTTATACCATTTTGTAACAAGTTCAAAACTAGCTGGTATAGTTACATGCTCTCTACTTAACACTAAAAATGGTATACCAAGTTTTTTACAAACATGTTTAAATCCAATATCTTGCCAATAATCAAAGTTTGCCGACATTATAGCATCTACTTTTTGCACTTTATTTACTTTTTCTAAAATATAGCGTGCATATTTTATTGATTTATTGATTGCTACATCCTTATCATTGCCTTTATAATTTTGATAAAATGTTTGGATTAGCATTTTTTTAGGGAACCAATATTTCTGAAAACGACTATATCCTCCCAATATAGAGGGGTAATTAATGTCTGTTCTTTTTCTTAATTCAGCAATATCTTTAGAAAAATAATCACGAGAAATGCAAAGCACTGTAGGGTTTAACTTATTAATATTACCCCATTCAATCCCTAAATATGTAAGATAAGAGGCCAGCCTTACTCCGCCTATGTTAATCAAAATTTTAGAAATTATGCGCCAAATTTTGCCTATATGTTTATGCCTAACTAATTTAATCAAAAGTTTTGTTAGGTGCATAAAAAAATTTTAATAATTATATAGACCAACAAAATAGCAAAATTCACTTTGTAAGTAAACCATGACTTAGCAAATTTTTTGGCATTGCTAAAGAAGTATAGATAACATATTTTTAAAGAAAAGCAAGATAAGAGAATTTTCTATCATATCGAAAGCCTTAGAATGTCGCTTAGTTCTTCTGTTAAAGGGAGCGAGATAATGACGAATCAGAGAATTTTTGCTTTCCACAAGAGAAGTTTCGGATTTTGAAGTGGAATGCTGAGGCGATATTTTATATTTGCTATAGGTATCATAGGCGTCTGGGAATCGGAATAGGATTTAACTCTTTTCTTATCAAAGAAGAAAAATGTCTTATCCACTATATTGCGGATTCGACACCTCTTCTACTCTTTCAATGGAGCTTATTCCTATGCCTTCTAGGTACATTTTGATTATTTTTAAACGCTTCTCCATTCCCTGCCTTAATCTACCATCACCTTCGCTATAATTACAGCTGCAATTTTTGCATTTGTGTCTTTGTTTGCCATGCCTTATCTTCCCATTTTTTACTAATTCATTGTTACCACATCACTTGCATCTTTCCATAATAATCACCTTTTTTAGGCCATCTTAATCATTGTTCTAATACTCTTGTCTATACTTCTTTAGCAATACTACAAAGTAAACAAAGGATTTTATGTTATTGTTTTTAGTTTTAATGTATGTTATAAGAAGCCACTATTATTAGTTATAAATTAATATGATAAAAATCTCATTAACTAGATTTTCTATTTGTTATCTGAGTTACCACAAAATTATGAAGATTGTAAGTTTTATATTAGTTATTAGTAAAAATTAAGTTCACCACAATAGAAAACAGCTTAAATGGGTCATCCCGTGCTAAATATTATCAAAAAGACAATTATTTATGGTTTTTTTAATTCTACTTCTGCCTTAATACCATTTTTACTCCTTCCTGTTTTAACTCATTATTTGAGCTCTGAGGATTATGGTATTATTACTATCATTAATATTTTCATTTTGTTTTTAAGTACAATATTTCGTTGTGAATTACAAGCAGCGCTTAAACGTGAATATATGGAACATAAAAATGATTTCGGCGGCTATGTAGGTACTTCACTTATTATTCCTATTTTTATTTTGGCTTTATTGATAAGTTTTTTTATGCCATTTTATCTTTTTGCCTCTGATAAGATTTATGGCATACCAACATTATGGATTTTTGTATGTTTAATTATAGCTTTTGCTAATGGTGTTTCTGCTTACTTATTAGCGCTTTATCAAATTAAAGATCAAGCAATATCTGCCGGATTATGGGCATTACTTACCGCAGTACCAATATTTTTAGGTACATTTTTTCTGGTAACTTTTTTTGATTTCAATTGGCAAGGACGCATCTTACCATCGCTTATTACTGCAATATTTATTCAGATCCCTTTATCTTTTTATCTGATTTATCGTATCGTACCATATAAAATAACTTTTGATTTAAAAAAAACAATAGAATTATTGCGATTTAGCCTGCCATTAATACCAATGACAATTGCAATTTATATTCTGCTAGCAGCTGATAGAATATTTATTACAAAAATGATAGATTTAGAAACAGCTGGTATTTATGCTGTTTCGGCTCAATTAGCAGCAATTATGATGCTTGTTTACAACTCGTTCTTGCCAACTTGGGAGGCTTTTATTTTTGAAAAATTAAAGGAAAATAAAAAAGGAGTATATAAAAATGTTAGTGTAATTTTTATATTTTTTGTTTTTGTTATGTTTTTGATAGCTTTATTTGTGATATTTATTTTTCCATATATTATGCCTTATCTTTTGGGAAAAGAATTTTGTGGATCTATGGAATATCTACCGTGGCTTGTTTCTGCTGTTGCGATGCGTGGTATATTATATGCACTTTTTCCTTTTATCTCTTACATAAGAAAAACAAAAATCATAATGTATCTTAATTTCTTTCTTGTGTTACTATATGGATTATTAAATTATATGCTAATTTTATTACATGGTGCCGTTGGTGCTGCGCAAGCAAATCTTATAATATATATTGTTGGTTTTTGTATATTGTTGTTTTATATTGTTTTAGAATATCGTAAATTATTATTAACAGTTAAAGATGCAAAATATCCAGCCGATAGTGTCGATTATAACGCCCAATTATAACGGGCAAAAATTTATCAAAAACACTATAGAATCTGTAATAAACCAGACCTTCAAGGATTGGGAAATGCTAATTGTTGATGATGGTTCAACAGATAATAGCAAAAAAATAATAAACAAATATGTGCATAAAGATGCACGTATCAAATTATTGACAACTGATATAGTTAAATTTCCAAAATTTATACAAGGCCCAGCTTCTGCGCGCAACACTGCGATTGATGCAGCGCAAGGGCGTTATATTGCTTTCGTTGATAGCGATGATTTATGGTATGAAGATAAATTAGCAAAACAAATCTTATTTTTAAAAGAGAATAATTACGCAATAGCATCTACATGGTATGATATTATCAATGAGCTGGGAGAGAAAGTTGGTGAAAATGCTCCATGTGATTTGAAGTTATCATATGAGGATTTACTAAAAAATTGTAAAGTTGGTTGTTTGACAATGATGTTTGATACTCAGAAAATTGGCAAACAATTTATAGATTTAAACAGATATGATAAAAATGCAGATTATTCCTTATGGTTAAAAATAACAAAGCAGGGTTATAATATATATTTTTTACATAATAAACTTAGCGCTTATCGCCTAGTTAAAGGTAGTATATCTGCCAATAAATTTAAGGCCATTATACACCAATGGATTATGCTAAGGAAGGTTGAGAAGTTAAATTTTTTATTTGCGCTTTATAATTTTTTCTTTTACCTTAAGTCTGGTTTGAGCAAAAAATTACGATATAACCTGACACGCTTATTTAATCTCTGAATAAAATTTTATACAAAAATCATGAAAAAAATTCTTGTTACGGGAGGAGCCGGTTTTATTGGTTCACATCTTTGTAGTTATTTATTAAATCAAGGCCATGAAGTGATTTGTCTTGATAATTTTTATACAGGTAGTATGAAGAATATCCAAAATTTATTGGGTAACCCACGTTTTGAAGTGATAAGACATGACACTACTTTCCCTTTGCATCACATATATGTAGAGCAAATTTATAATCTTGCTTGCCCAGCTTCTCCTGTCCATTATCAATTTGATCCTGTACAAACTATTAAAACAAATGTTTACGGTGCAATAAACGTGCTTGAGCTAGCACGTAATACAAAAGCCAGGATTCTTCAAGCTAGCACTTCTGAGGTTTACGGTGATCCACAGATTCATCCTCAGCATGAGTCATATTGGGGGCATGTAAACCCTATTGGCGTAAGGTCATGTTATGATGAAGGTAAACGCTCAGCAGAAACATTGTTTTTTGACTATTATAGACAATATGGTGTAGATATTAAAATAGTTAGAATATTTAATACTTATGGGCCAAATATGCATCCACAAGATGGACGCGTTGTCAGTAATTTTATTATGCAAGCTTTACAAAATCAAGATATCACAATTTATGGTGATGGAAGTCAAACTAGGAGTTTTTGCTATGTAAGTGATTTAGTAGATGGGATGGTAAAAATGATGAATATAGATGAATTTACTGGTCCTGTTAATCTTGGTAATCCAAATGAAATGTCAATAAAAGAGCTTGCTGAAACAATAATAGGAATTACTAATAAAAGTGGAAAAATCATTTATAAGCCACTGCCAAAAGACGATCCTGTAAGACGCAAGCCTGATATCATATTGGCAGAGAAAACTTTATCATGGACGCCAAAAATTTCTTTAAATGAAGGTATAAAAGAAGCTATTTTATATTTTGAAAAACATTTATAATATATATTTAAAAATTAAAAACATTAATGAATATTGCAATAATTCAAGCAAGAATGAGTTCTACTAGATTACCTGGTAAGATGATGTTACCTATTAATAACAAACCTACTATAGCATGGGTAATAGATAGCGCTCAGCAAATTACAGGAATAGATAAAGTTATAGTAGCTACTTCAGATGAAAATAGTGATGATATACTGGCAGATTTTTGCAAACAAAAAAATGTTGAATGTTTTAGAGGTAACCTTCAAAATGTTTTAAAACGTTATTATGACGTTGCTAAAAAATATAAGGCAAGTAATATTATCAGAATTACTGGCGATTGCCCCTTCATTGATCCAGACATATGCGCGGGGGTTTTATATATGCTGCAGGAAAGTGGGTATGATTATGTATCAAATTCTGTTAATCCAACTTTTCCAAATGGCATGGATTGTGAAGCTTTTACTATTGCAACTCTTGAGCAAGTATATCAACGAGCCAAGGAGGGTATTTTTACAGAACATGTAACAACTTATGTAAATTATAATAGAACTTTTTTTAATATAGGTCACTATAATTCTCCACTTCCTGGGCTCGCTAAGCAAAACTGGACTTTAGACACTAAAGAAGATTATGAATTAATAAAAAAGATTGCCAGCCACTTAAAAAGAAATGCACCACCACGTTACATAGAGATATTAAATATTCTTAAAAAAAACCCTGAATTTTTAGAAATAAATAAGAATAATAAAAGAAACGAGGTTTTAGAAAAACATATAAAATTAAATCCTAAAAACCCCTCATTTACATTATCTAATAATTTCTTGGAAAAAGCTGAACGGGTAATTCCCCTTGGATCGCAGACTTTTAGTAAATCAAAAATTTCCTATTCAAAAGGATATGCTCCTTTATTTGCAACTCATGGCAGTGGGGGACGTATTTGGGACATAGACGGTAATATGTATATTGATTTAATTAATGGTTTAATGCCTAATGTATTGGGTTATGCTGATCCAGATATTGACTGGGCCATCAAACAACAATTAAATAATGGTATTACTCTGAGTTTAGCGACTGAATTAGAGACAAAATTGGCTGAAAAATTAGTGAATATCATACCTTGTGCTGAAAAAGTGCGTTTTGCTAAAAATGGATCTGATGCTACTTCAGGATGTATACGCTTAGCCAGGGCTTATACAGGCAAAAATAGAATAATTATGTGTGGTTATCATGGTTGGCAAGATTGGTATATTTCTACTACCTCGCGTGATAAAGGCATCCCAAAATCAGTATCAGAATTATCTCACGCAGTTCCTTATAACGATTTAGAAGCTGTAGAAAAACTTTTAAGACAATATAAAGGAGAATTTGCAGCTATGATAATAGAGCCTATGAATTCTCATGAGCCAAAGAAAAATTATTTACAAAATTTAAAAAAGCTTCTACACAAACATAACATATTACTAATTTTTGATGAAGTAATTACAGGTTTTCGATTTAGTCTTGGCGGGGCTCAGGAATTTTTTGGCGTCACCCCTGATTTAGCTAGTTTCGGCAAGTCTATGGGTAATGGTATGCCCATTTCAGCGATAGTTGGTTCTAATGAAGTGATGAGGGAAATGGAAGACATTTTCTTTTCAGGTACTTTTGGTGGAGAAACTTTATCATTAGCTGCGTCTTTAGCTGTTATCGATAAAATGGAAAAAGAACCTGTAATAGAAAAATTATGGGAAATTGGTAAATTTTTGCGCCATCAATTGCAAATAATAATAACAAAATACAATTTAGATGAAGTGATTCAATTGCTTGGAAATGATGTGTGGACTATGTTATCTTTCAAAAATCATCAAGAATCCTCTATGCATGCCATCAGGAGCTTTGTTTTACATGAAATGCATAAGCAACGAGTCTTAACCTTGGGTTCACATAATTTGTGCTATGCTCATAATACAAATGAGCTTGAACATGTTATTAATGTTTATGACTATAGTTTAAACAAATTGGCAAATAATTTAAAAAAAGGTGATATAGAGCAAAATATGCTTATTCCTGTAATAAAGCCGATTTTTTCCGTACGCAAACTATAATTATTAACTTAAATGATGAAAAAGCTAGATCTATAAATTTTTCGATAAATTTACTAGTTGATTATACCGCTCAAGTGCTTCCTTTCTAGAAGTTTTAAGGTCAATAATAGGAGCGGGGTAAGTTTTTCCTAAAATTATATCATATTGTTGTAATATTTCTCTGGGTACTGTCCATGGTTTAAATAAATATTTATTTGGTAATTTTGCTAATTCTGGGACAAATTTCCTAGTATATGAGCCATCTGAATCAAATTTTTCACCTTGTAAAACTGGATTAAAAATTCTAAAATACGGAGCACCATCAGCGCCGCAACCAGCGACCCATTGCCAACTTGCACTATTATTAGCAAGGTCAGCATCAACAAGGCAGTCCCAAAACCAATCGCGGCCTGCATGCCAATGAATATTTAAGTTTTTCACTAGAAATGAAGCAACAATCATCCTAACCCTATTATGCATATAGCCTGTGTGCCAAAGTTCACGCATACCAGCATCAATAATAGGGTAACCAGTTTTGCCAGTTTGCCAATTTTCGAGTAATTTTATATTATTTTTCCATGGAAAATGATTAAATTTTATATTAAAATTTTTATGGTGAAGTTCTTTAAAATGGTACAATAAATAGCTGGAAAATTCACGCCAAATTATTTCACTTAAAAAATGCTCAGCATCTGGATTACTATAAATTGAATAACCAAATTTATTAATAGATTTAATAATTTGCATTGGTGATATTTCACCAAAATGTAAATGTGGCGACAATTTTGAGATATTGTTTTGTGATGGGTAGTTTCGTCCATTTTTGTAACCAATCAAATAATTTTCGACAAAATTATTACATTTTTTAATTGCAGCATCTTCTCCAATATCCCATAATTCTGCTATTTTATTTTGCCATGCATGGATTTTATCAAAATTAAAAATATCTTTGATATTTGAGCTGTTAAAATCTATTATGAAAGATAAATTTTCTGATTTTGGTTGCCATTTTCGCATTGGCATAGAAAGGGCCTTTTTCTTATAAGCTGTAAATATTTTATAGTAATCACCATTATCTTTTAGAACCTTTTGCGGTTTCCACAGATAATTACTATTAAAGGATTGGTAATGCACTCCTAATTTTATACATTTTTTTTCAATAACTATGTCTTGTTGTAATTTCCACGGCTCATAACAAATATTGCAAAAAACATTGTGAATCTTATGATTTTTTATCAGATCAGTAATAATTTCTTCTGGTTTGCCCACATAAATATTTAGTTTATTTTGCAGTGATTTATTTAAACTTGAAAGAGATTTTTTTAACCATAATTTGCTAGCAGCTCCGCGGTCAAAGGATTTTGGTGCGTCACTATCTATAATATAAATTGCGAATATAGGGCCAAGTTTTGAGGCTTGAATTAAGGCTTCATTATCTGATATTCTTAAGTCTTGCCTAAACCAAACTATAGATTTTTCATTATTCATGTTATTGATTGTATATTAAATAACATATTTAATATAAACCAAAATATTGGGAAATAAAATTGATTATTTATTTGAAAAAAAAAGCCCGCTGAGATATACATTAACCTCCGTAAATTTGTTACTAAGATTAAAAATCATGCAGAAATTTATATATCATTTTGGTGCTAATAATAACGAGGGTAATGCCAACATGAAAGAAAAGCTTGGTGGCAAAGGCGCAAATTTAGCTGAAATGGCTAATCTGAAATTGCCTATTCCCCCTGGTTTTACAATAGCCACTGATTTATGTTCTTATTATTATAATAATAGCAAAAACTTAACTGATAATTTTACCGAAGACCTTTTGTCTGCCGTTGAAAAATTAGAAAAATCGACGGGCAAATCATTTGGCAAAGCAGAGAACCCTTTGCTGCTTTCTGTAAGATCAGGGGCTAAGATATCTATGCCTGGAATGATGGATACAATATTGAATCTTGGCATGAATGATATGGTAGCACAATCACTGATTAAACTTACGGGTAACCCAAGGTTTGTTTACGATAGCTATCGCAGATTTTTAGAAATGTATGGCTCTGTAGTGTTAGAAATATCTAGTTATATTTTTGAAGATACTTTTGAAAACCATAAAATAAATCATGATATTATTAACGATTCCGAGATAAGCTCTGATATCTTGAAATTAATAATTGATGATTATAAGGAGATTATTCGCACCAAAACTGGTAAAGATTTTGAACAAAACCCGCAAAAGCAGTTAATTGAGGCAATTGCAGCTGTATTGAAATCATGGATGAGTCCAAGAGCCATACATTATCGCAAAATAAATAATATCTCAGATAGTGATATTACAGGAACTGCGGTTAACGTACAATCTATGGTTTTTGGAAATAAAGGAAATAGTTCGGCAACCGGTGTGGTTTTTACTAGATCGCCTTCTGACGGTGAAAAAAAAATATTTGGGGAGTTTTTAATTAATGCTCAAGGTGAAGATGTAGTAGCTGGAATACGCACACCAATGCCAATAGTTGATGCAAAAGATAATTCTCAAGCTTCAATGGAAAAAATGATGCCCGAAGCTTATAAGCAACTATCAGAAATTTGCCATATACTCGAAAATCATTATGGTGATATGCAAGATGTTGAATTTACTGTTGAAGAAAAAAAACTATATATATTACAAACAAGAAGCGGCAAAAGGTCAGCAGCTGCGAGCGTGAAAATTGCTGTTGATATGGTAGAGGAAGGTATTTTGACCAAAGAACAGGCTTTAATGCGTATTGAACCTGATTCCTTAAATCAATTATTACATACAGCTGTTGATTATGCAAGCAAACCAAAAATTATTGCCACCGGTTTACCGGCTTCACCTGGAGCTGCAACTGGAATTGTTGTATTTTCTCCGGATAAAGCTGAGGAATTATCACATCATCACAAAGTAATTTTAGTACGTAACGACACTAGCCCTGAGGATATAAAAGGAATGCATGTTTCAAAGGGAATTATTACTGCACGAGGTGGCATGACATCCCATGCAGCAGTTGTTGCAAGAGGAATGGGAAGGCCTTGTGTATGCGGCGTTAAAAATCTTATTGTCAATGAGAGGGAGAGATATTTCACCACAGCTTCAGGTGAAAAAATAAAACACGGCGACACTATAACAATTGATGGTGGCACGGGCAAAATTATATTGGGCGACGTTAAATTATTGGAGCCAAAATTTTCTCCTGAATTTAATAAAATCTTAGATTGGGCTGATGAAATTGCTACAATGAAAGTAAGGGCTAATGCTGAAACGCCATTAGATGCTTCCACGGCAATAAAATTTGGTGCTGTTGGCATAGGATTATGCAGAACGGAGCATATGTTTTTTGACGAAGATAAAATTCCGCTAGTACGTGAAATGATCATCGCACAGGATTATGATCACCGCATAAAAGCGATTGCAAAGTTAAAACCGTTGCAAGTTGCTGATTTTAAAAAATTATTTATAATTTTAGGTTCTATGCCTTTAAATATAAGATTGCTTGACCCACCACTTCATGAATTTTTACCAACTGACGAAAAAGATAAAGAGAATTTAGCAAAAATTTTAGAAGTGCCCAAATCAGTAATTGATTACCGTCTTCATACACTTCATGAAATTAACCCTATGCTCGGGCATCGCGGTTGCCGCCTTGGCATTTCTTATCCAGAAATTTATATTATGCAGGTAGAGGCTATATTAGAAGCCATGTGGCTAGCATATTCTGAAACAAAAATAGCAGCAAAATTGGAGTTAATGATTCCACTTATTAGTGATGCCCATGAGCTTAAAATTATTAAAGAACTAATAACTGAAGCTATTGCACGAATAGAAAGTCAATATGCGTATAAATTTAATATTAAAATTGGTACAATGATTGAATTACCAAGAGCAGCAATTACTGCCGATAAGATTGCTCCTATGGTTGATTATTTTAGTTTTGGTACAAATGATTTAACACAAACTACCTTTGGTATTTCACGAGATGATATAGGTTCTTTTTTAACTGATTATATTGATGCTAAAATTTTTAAGAAAGATCCCTTTATTACAATTGATCGAGAAGGAGTAGGTTTATTAATTAATACGGCAATTAATAAGGGCAAACAGATAAATAATAAATTGACTATGGGTATTTGTGGCGAACATGCTGGGGATGCTGATTCAATTGATTTTTTTCAACAAGAAGGCCTTAATTACATATCTTGCTCACCTTTTAGGGTACCTATTGCAAGGGTAGCTGCAGCAAGAAGCAAAATAAAAACGATTATAAATGAGAGCTGAATAAACTCCATATATCCTTCTCTATGGATTTAGTAACATTTTTGATGCGTGATCCAAAAATATAATCAAATCCAGCTTTTTTGAGGATGCGATTTGGTAAAATGATTATATATAATTTATGGTTCTTGATTTTCTGCCGGTGATATTTAAATAAAATTTGGTAATATTTTTTTGGGGTAAAATATTTTCGATAATTTCTGGCCATTCAATTAGGCATACTTGATTAAATGCATCTTCAATACCGAGTTCGTAAATTTCCTCCATGGCGTTTAATCTATATAAATCAAAGTGATATATATCAAATTTTTTAGTTTGATATATTTGTAATAAATTAAAGGTTGGGCTAATAACTTTAGTTTTTTGCCCGCATAGCTTTTTAATAATCTCTCTACATAAAAAGCTTTTGCCAGAACCAAGTTCTCCAGAAAATGTTAAAATATCCTCTTTTTTTATTTTATTAGCAATATTTTGTGCCAATTTTTTTGTCTTTATTTCTGATTCTGACCTATAAATGTTCATTTTTAATAAATATTTAGATGAAATCTGCTACTAACATACATCAAAATATATAAAAATTAAATTATTCTAAGCTATAAAAGTGATTATTTTATAATAGCTATATTATACTTGGAATTGTAATTTATTATTATGGATCTTTAGTATGCGTTGGTTATTTTATGTTGTTTCAATATTAGGGTTAATAATTACAGCTATTACCTATCAATTTTCACATTATGCTTTATATATTTTATTTATTCTTGTTCCTTATATTCTGATTGGTATCCGAGATATTTTATCAGTAAAACATACGGTACTTAGAAATTATCCTGTTATCGGTCATATAAGATACATACTTGAAGCAATAAGGCCTGAAATTCAGCAATATTTTATTGAATCTGATAAGGATGGGCTGCCTTATAATAGACAAACTAGATCTTTGGTATATCAGAAATCTAAAGGAGAGACAGAAACAATCGGTTTTGGTACACAAAATGATATTACTAGCCTTGGTTATGAATTTTCGCACCACTCCATATTTCCCAAACATATCACTGGTGATAAATATAGAATAATTTTTGGCGGACAACATTGCTCTAAACCATATAGTGCTTCAAGGTTTAATATTTCCGGAATGAGTTATGGCGCAATTAGTCCTAATGCTATTAGAGCTTTAAATAAAGGTGCTAATATGGGCGGTTTTGCGCATAATACTGGTGAAGGCGGAATAAGCCCATATCACCTTGAACATGGTGGAGATTTAATTTGGCAAATTGGTACTGGCTATTTTGGTTGTCGTAAAAAAAATGGTCGTTTTGATCCTGATGCATTTGCTAAGAAAGCTGCGCTTGATATTATAAAAATGATTGAAATTAAAATCTCTCAAGGGGCTAAACCTTCTCATGGTGGATTGTTACCAGCAGTAAAAGTGAATAAAGAAATTGCCGAAATTCGTATGCTTGAAGCTGGTGTTGATGCTATTTCTCCTGCAATGCATCCAGAATTTTGTGACCCTATATCAATGATGAAATTTATCGCAAAAATTAGGGATTTATCTGGTGGTAAACCCGTGGGTTTTAAAATTTGTCTCGGAAGAAGAGAGGAATTTTTGTCAATATGTAAGGCAATGATTGAAACTGGAATTACTCCAGATTTTATCACTATTGATGGTGCTGAAGGTGGAACTGGCGCTGCGCCGTTAATGTTTGCTAATAAATTAGGTACACCGTTAAATGAGGCTTTAGCGTTTGTTCATAATATTTTAGTAGCTACTAATTTGCGAGATAAAATGCGTATAATAGCTAGCGGTAAAATTGCCACTGGATATGATATGATCGTTAAAATTGCACTTGGGGCTGATGTTTGTAATGCAGCACGGGGAATGATGTTTGCACTTGGTTGTATTCAATCTCTAAGCTGCAATACTGATAGATGTCCAACCGGGGTTGCCACGCAAAATGAACATCGATGGAAGGTTCTTGACGTTCAAGATAAATCTTCCCGTGTGTATAATTTTCAGCGCAAGGTTATTACTTCATTTAATGAATTGCTAGAAGCATTAGGAGTCGAAAAACCAGAGCAATTAGATGCTACTTATATTAGGAAATATATAGATATTGGGGTGAGCAGAACATTTGCTGAGATCTTTCCTCAACTAGAAGATGGTGAGTTGTTAAAAAAAAATTCAAAATGTGTTTATGCTGATTTATGGAATTTAGTAAGATCTGATAGTTTTAATTTACCAAACAATTAATGGCATTGCTAAACAACGTTTTGAGATAAAGTAGCAGCCATTATAAACTGAAGATAAAAAGATGTTTAAAGTCATAGACCATATCTTGCTGCAATTATTCTAAAGAAATTGCTTAAAGTAAGGTGCCATGGCAATTTAGGTTTTTGATCTCATTAGATAGTTAAATTCTGCTCCTAAAATAAAAATCATATTAATCACGTAAAAAAACATCATTGTTAATATAATGCTACCTAATGAGCCATAAACTAAATTTAATTGATTAAAATACATAATATATTTTGATAAAAAATATCCACTAAAAATCCATAATACCACACTTAAAAATGCACCAGGCAGAACCTCAAAAAATGTTATTTTCATGTTGGGGATCAGATAATATAAAGAACTAACAGTTAAAAATAAGGATAAAAATATCAAAACATAACGGAAAAAATTTATCACTATTTTATAATTCTCTATTATCTTTATTAAAGTTGGTAATTTAGCAAGCCATATTGGAACAATCACAAGCAATAACATAGCAAATGATATCATCATGCTAATAAATATAAACTGAATAATACTCAGCATCCTACGTAAGAAATAATGTGGTGGAGTTCTTATTTCATATACACGATTCAATATTGTTCTGACGCATTCTACAAAAGAAGAGGAGGTCCAAACACTACCGATAATCGCTAATGTTAGTAACCCTTCAGGAGGGGAGCTAATGAGCTCCATAATTCTGCTACGGATAGATACAATTGATTCTGGCGGCATATTCTCTAATGCTAATTCCATGAATTTTTGACCAAGTTCAGATGCCCCAAAAAAACTTGTTAACGCTAAAATAAATATGAAAAATGGAAAAATAGATACTAAAACCATAAATGACATATAACCTGCATGCTCAACACCATCATGATTAATCATTCTGATTATTGATTTATATAATTTAGAAATTATCTTCTTCATAAAAATTTTAAATAATTTATTTCATTACCTTCAAAGAGATACGATATTAGTAATTTTAAAGGTTTTTTGCAATATTTTTCCTTAAAGCTAAGATCTACATGAAATTAACATTGCATCGCCATAACTAAAGAAACGCATCTTCTCCTCTATGGCATATTGGTATAAATTTTTCATTTCTAAAAATCCAGAAAATGCACATACTAACATAAATAATGTTGATTTTGGCAAATGAAAATTAGTAATAAGATTATTAACGATCTGAAATTTATAACCCGGAGTTATAAAAATATCTGTTTTTTTAATTCCACATATAAGCTCTCCATTATTGGCAAATGATTCCAATGCCCTAAGCGCTGTTGTTCCTACAGAAATAATCCTCCTACCCTCTTTTTTTGCCTGATTTATTGCATTTGCTGTATTTTGTGTAATTTCACAATATTCAGAATGCATTTTATGCTCTGTTATATTTTGAGTTTTAACAGGTAAAAATGTTCCACCACCAACATGTAGGGTAACAAATTGAATTTCAACTCCTTTATTTTTAATCTTTTCTAATAATTCTTTAGTAAAATGCAAACCCGCAGTAGGTGCAGCGACTGAACCATTTTTATTACTATAAACATTTTGATACCTTGATAGATCATTTTCATTTTTCTGCGCTCTTTTAATGTAAGGTGGTAGAGGCACCTGGCCATATTGCTCAAGAAAAGAAAAAACATCCATTTCTTTTAAAATAAAACTAATCTCAATTTCCCCCGAATCTAATTTATTACTAATAATCAATTTTTGTTGATCAAAGAAAAATTCATCGCCAATAGATAGTTTTTTTGCTGGTTTTGCAAATGCTTGCCAAATATTTAAACTAACTGACTTATTCAAATTAATATTTATATCTCTGTCTGCTTTAGATAAAATCAATTTGGCTTTTATTACTTTACTATCATTAAAAACCATTAAATCACCAGGTTTTAAGTAGTTAATAATCTCAAAAAATTTAACAATTTTATTATTATGATCCGGTAATATCAAATTTGACTGATCTCTTTCTTTAGTAGGTATTTGTGCTATTAATTGCTTCGGTAATGCAAAGTCAAAATCAGATAATCTCATATTATTTTTTAAATTCCCTGACGCTGCACAATTTTCTTTTTAATTTCAGCAATTGCCTTAGCTGGATTAAGATTTTTAGGACATGTACTAGTACAATTCATAATAGTATGACATCTATATAGCTTAAAAGAATCATCTAAATCATCAAGACGTTCACCACTTGCCTCATCTCTAGAATCAGCAAGCCACCTATATGCCTGAAGTAATATTGCAGGTCCTAGATATTTGTCGCCATTCCACCAATAGCTCGGACAAGCAGTAGAACAACAAGCGCATAAGATACATTCATAAAGACCATTTAATTTTTCTCTATCTTCTTCAGATTGCAATCTCTCACGCCCCTTTTCAACAGGTGTTTCCGACTGAAGCCATGGTTTAACAGAAGCATATTGCGCATAAAAATGCTTCATATCAGGTACTAAATCTTTTACCACTTCAAGATGTGGTAGAGGATATATTTTAATATCTCCCTTAATATCATCTATAGATTTAATACATGCTAAAGTATTTGTGCCATCTATATTCATCGCACAACTACCACATATTCCCTCACGACACGACCTTCTAAAAGTCAAAGTGGAGTCAGTCTCATTTTTGATTTTAATCAATGCATCAAGGACCATAGGCCCGCATTTATCGACATTTATTTCATATGTATCCATCTTTGGATTTTCATCAAAATCTGGATTATAACGATAAATCTTTAATTTTTTGATTTTATCCTTCTCCTTAGAATTACAATTATAAATTTTACCTTCAGTAACTCTAGAATTCGGTGGTAATCTCAACTCTGCCATATTTACCTCAAAAAAATCTGTTAAATGGCAATCATATCATCATCATAGTTGTGACAACATGAAGCAATTAATGAAGATGTTACACATAAAATAATTAACACTGAAAATCCACATGCTGTTATCGCTACAAAATTAACCAATTTATCTTCTACATTCAACATCATGAAACTTTCCCTACATTAACTACTATTATTATAACTTTCTTACAATAATTAACCAAATAATATTCGTAAATCTTTAACAGTGATATTAAAGCAAGTCAACATCTTGCATTTCATATGCTTCATCATCACAACATCCCATTAACGGGATTAACATGCAGCCCATCATACAAATAAAAAATCCGCAAGAGACTATTATTGACAAAATAACAAGGTCATTATCAACTTTATGTATCATCATCTGCCTCAAATAAAATTTAATATACTCTTTTAACCGGCTTTACCATTTCAACCTCATCTGTGAGGGTTTTTAACATTACTTCTCTATAATCAATCTTAACTTTACCATTATTATCGAGCCAGCTAATAGTATGTTTCAGCCAATTTTTATCATTACGCTCTGGAAAATCCTCACGCGCATGCGCTCCTCTACTTTCCTCTCTATTGAGCGCAGAATGCACAGTAAGGACCGCTTGATCAATTAAATTACCAAGTTCTAACGCTTCAATTAAATCACTATTCCATATCATAGAACGATCATTAATTGCTATATTTTTATATTCTTGCTTTATTTCATCAATTTTGTGTTTTCCTTCCAAGAGAACATCTTTAGTTCTAAATACAGCAGCGTGCTCTTGCATAGTTTTTTGCATTTTATCTCTTAACTTTGCCGTAGTAATGCTGCCTTTTGCATTCCTTATTTTATCAAATCTATCTAAAATTGGGTCTAAAATATCATTTGCTAATTTTTTATGAGCAGCGCCAGCCTTAATAATTTTAGCTGCTTTAATTGCAGCTGCCCTACCAAAGACTACAAGGTCAAGCAATGAATTAGAACCTAAACGATTTGCGCCATGTACTGAAACACAACCAGCCTCACCAATTGCCATTAAACCTGGTACGATCTTCTGCTCCCCTTTTTCGAATGTTAAAACTTCTGTATGATAATTAGTTGGAATACCACCCATATTATAATGCACAGTTGGCAAAACAGGTATTGGTGCTTTCGTTACATCTACTCCTGAGAAAATTTTTGCAGTTTCAGAAATTCCAGGTAACCTTTTATGCAAAACATCTGCTGGTAAATGATTTAAATGCAGAAAGACATGATCTTTATTAGGCCCAACGCCTCTTCCAGCTCTTATTTCCATTGTCATTGCACGTGACACAACATCTCTAGAAGCAAGATCTTTAGCAGATGGAGCATATCTTTCCATGAAACGTTCGCCTTCTGAATTAACTAAATAACCACCTTCCCCCCTGGCACCTTCAGTAATCAAACATCCTGCGCCATAAATTCCCGTAGGATGAAATTGTACAAATTCCATATCTTGCAGCGGCAAACCAGCGCGAACACACATTCCACTACCATCACCAGTACAAGTATGAGCAGATGTTGCTGAAAAATAGGCTCTACCATAACCACCAGTGGCAAGCACAACCATATGGCTTCTAAACAAATGCAGGCTACCATCATCTAGATTCAAAGCTAATACCCCACGACATTTTCCATCTTCCATGATTAAATCAATGGCAAAATATTCAATAAAAAATTGAGCCTGATGTTTAAGAGCTTGTTGATATAAAGTATGTAAAATAGCGTGTCCTGTTCTGTCCGCCGCAGCGCAAGTTCTTTGTGCAGCCGGGCCCTTACCAAAATCAGTAGTCATACCACCAAAAGGCCTTTGATATATTTTGCCTTCCTTATTTCTAGAAAAAGGAACACCATAATGCTCAAGTTCAATTACGCTATCAGCAGCATTTTTACACATATATTCAATTGCATCTTGATCCCCAAGCCAATCTGAACCTTTTACCGTATCATACATATGCCAGCGCCAGTTATCTGGCCCCATATTACCAAGAGCAGCGCTGATACCACCTTGCGCAGCTACAGTATGGCTTCTGGTTGGAAAAACTTTGCTTATACAGGCGGTTGAAAGACCCGCCTGAGCATTGCCAAAAGTAGCACGTAACCCGGCGCCTCCAGCTCCTATAACTACTACATCAAATTCATGTTTTGTTATTTTATACTCATTTACCATATCAATAATTATTTTCTAAATTTGAGGTTTGTAACAAAATCATAAATCAATGTAACAAATTTTTGCTTAAATTTGCAGTAATTCCAATAAATTAGTAAAATTTCAAAAACCTACTTTAGTTACTAGAAGCAATAGGACTAACAACCATTATTATTTGTTTTCCTTCCATTTTTGGCGCAGAATCAATTTTAGCATTTTCGCCAAGTATCTCTATAATTTTATCAAAAAGCTGATGACCTCTATCTTTATGAGCAATTTCACGCCCTTTAAACCAAAGTGAAATTTTTACTTTATCTCCATCATCTAAAAAAGATCTAATTTTTTTCATTTTTGTTTCAAAGTCATTAGATCCTATATTTACCTTAAATTTCATTTCTTTCAGAGCTGTTTTTTTCTGCTTTTTCTTTGCTTCTTGAGCCTTTTTTTTAGAATCATATTTATATCTGCTAAAATCAAGTATTTTACATACTGGAGGCTTTGCAGTAGGCGAAATTTCAACTAAATCCAAACCGGCTCTTTCAGCCATTTGCATCGCTTCACTAAGAGTAACTACTCCCACCATCTCACCTTCTTTATCAATTAACCTAACTTCTTGTGATTTAATTTCCTTATTAGCTTTTGGAAAATTGCTCTTTTTAAACGTTGTTATAAAAAACCTCCTAGTTTAAATAATGTTTATTTTCTTTTTCTATCATTGCTACAAGCGCATCAACCTTAATAGTTTCTTGAGCATCAGAACCTAATTTTCTAATAGTAACAGTATCATCTTGCTGCTCTTTTTTACCAATAACTGCAATTATTGGTACACGTTGATTAGAAAAATTTCGTATTTTATAATTAATCTTTTCCTTAGAAATGTCAAGGTCAGATCTAATACCAAGCTCAATAAATTTCTTATTTAGAGCAATTACATGATAATCTAAATCGTTAGTAATACCAGCAAAAGCTACTTGAATAGGTGCAAGCCATAGAGGAAAACGGCCAGCATATTGTTCAATTAAAATACCCATAAAGCGTTCAAAAGTACCAATTACTGCCCTATGTAACATCACAGGCCGTTTTTTTGCTCCATCTTTATTTATATATTCAGCACCAAGCCTTTCAGGCAAGACAAAATCTACCTGTAAAGTTCCACATTGCCACTCCCTGCCTACTGCATCAGTCAACACAAATTCAAGCTTCGGGCCATAAAAAGCCCCCTCGCCTGGGTTCATTTCATAACTTAATTTTGCTTCTTCAACTGCGTCTTTCAGTGCAAGCTCTGCTTTATCCCATACAGCATCACTACCAGCACGCTTATCTGGTCTATCGGAAAATTTTACCTGAATTTTTGTAAAACCAAAATCATTATAGATTTCTTGCAACAATTTACAGAAAGCAACTGTTTCACTGTTAATTTGTTCTTCTGTACAGAAAATATGCGCATCATCTTGTACAAAATTCCTTACTCTAAGCAAACCATGTAAACCCCCAGATGGTTCATTACGATGGCAAGAACCAAATTCTGCCATACGGTATGGTAGATCTCGATAGCTTTTAATACCTTGTTTGAATATTTCCACATGACATGGACAATTCATTGGTTTTAGTGCATGAGTTTTTTCATCTTCTGTTACGACAAACATATTTTCGCGGAATTTTTCCCAGTGACCAGATTTTTCCCATAATTTCTTATCAACCATTACAGGTGTTTTAACTTCAACATAAGAATTTTTTTCTAATTTCCTACGTATATAAGTCTCCATTACACGATAAATATTATAGCCTTTTGGGTGCCAAAAAACCATACCTTGTGCTTCTTCTTGAATATGAAACAGATCAAGTTCTTTACCTATTTTTCTATGATCTCTTTTTTCTGCTTCTGCTAAATTATGCAAATATGTATCTAACTGCTCTTTAGTCGCCCAGGCTGTACCATAAATGCGTTGAAGCATTTCGTTATTACTATCACCTCGCCAGTAAGCACCAGCAACTTTCATCAATTTGAAATGTTTGATTTTTCCTGTTGATGGACAATGTGGCCCTCGGCACAGATCAATAAAATTACCCTGACGATACAAAGTGATTGGCTCTCCTTCAGGAATTGTACTAATAATTTCTGCTTTATAATATTCGCCCATTTCCTTAAACATCTCTATCGCTTTTGTTCGGTCCCATACTTCACGAATAAAAGGTTTATTCTGCTTAACAATATGCTGCATTTTTGCCTCAATCTTTTCAAGGTCAGCTATCGTAAATGGTTCTTTTTTAGCAAAATCATAATAAAAACCATCTTTTATTGCAGGCCCGATAGTCACTTGAATATCTGGGAATAATTCCTTTGCCGCTTCTGCAATAATATGGGCTGCATCATGTCTTATAATTTCAAGACATTCAGGGTCTTTTGGCGTTAAAATTCTAAAATTACAATCTTTCTCTATAGGTAAAGATAAATCTTTTAATTCACCATCAATCTCAACAATCATCGCTTGTTTAGCAAGGGAAGGAGAAATTAACGAAGCGATATCAAAACCGGTAATCCCAGATTTATATTGTTTGTTAGAACCATCAGGGAAAGTAATATTTATCATAAAGATATGCTATTTATATATATAATATTATATATAAACAAATATAGCAAAAAATTCAACTTATCATTAAAGCCACTATCATTAAAGCCACATATAAAAGACAAAAAATTGCGCGATAAATTAATTATTTACGCAGGTTTTGTCAAAAGCTGTTAGGATATAGCATTGGGTAAGAAAATGAAAGACAGTAATTTAGAGCAGCTATGAAAATAACAGAAATACCAGAATTTAAAGATAAAAAAGAATTATTAGTATTGCGCAGCGGTGATACTGTATGGAAGGCGGTTAAAAAAATGCAAGAAAATAATTATGGCGCAGCAATTGTTGTTGAAAATAAAAAACTATGTGGCATATTTACAGAACGTGATTTATTGGTAAAAGTTGTAGCCCAGGGCAAAGATTATAAGACTTTGCTAATTGCTGACGTAATGACAAAAAAAGTCAAAACTGCTACGTTAGAAGATGATATTTATGATTCTATGCGTAGAATGTCACAAGGCAGATTCAGGCATCTACCAATAATTGACGCTAAGGGAGCTGTTATTGGTATGGTCTCTCAAGGTGATTTTGTTGCTATTACTTGGTCTCAGCTTTTTCATCAAATTAAATCCCACACGAAAATAGCCTTTTCTTCTAAAACTCAAATTTGGATGTTTATAGTTTCAACTTTGATATATATCGCCCTGATGTATATTTTAGTAAAAAAATTATAACACCCGCCAGAGAGCTATATTTTCTCTAAGAAATAATTAAGTCTTTTTGCAAAATCACCAGAATTTTCCACAGGCTGACCTTCTATAACACATGCTTGATCAAACAATAAATGAATCAGTTTGTTGTTTTCTTCTTGCTGATCCTTATTATTAATATTTAAGGCTATTTTCTTTATAATTTTATGATTGGGATTAATTTCTAAAATTTTTGCCACCGCTTTAGGTAGTTGATTCTGTTCAATCAAAAATCTTTCCATTCTAATATCCATTGCACCTGCATCAACTGAAAGACATGCAGGACTGGATGTAAGTTTTTTAGAAATTTTTACCTTTTTTACCAAAGAATCTAATGATTTTTTAAAATAGCTAACTAATTCCTCATTCTCTTTACTTATATCAGTTTTTTTATCATCTTTTTTGGCTTCTGCCTTTTCATTATCTAAATTAATATCAGCACGTGTTACAGATTTAATTTGATAATCTTTATATTGCCCATTAACATTTACCCAAAAATCATCCACTGTATCTGTAAATAGTAACACGTCAATTCCTTTACTTAAAAAACCTTCAATCTGAGGACTGTTTTTAAGTTTAACGGCATCATCACCACTCAAATAATAAATAGTTTTATCATCATTTTTACAATTTGCAATATAATCATCAAGGCTAATCATTTTATCATTTAAGGCACTTTGGAATACACATACCTCTAGTAATTTTTCGTGATTCACACCAGCCTCACACAATCCTTCTTTTAAGGCCCCACCAAAATTATCCCAAAATTTTAAATACTCACCGGACGCTGCTTCTTTTTTCTTTTTTAATTCATTTAAAACTCTTTTTGTTATAGATGTCTTAATTTTTTCAATAATTGAGTTATGCTGGAGCGTTTCGCGGCTAATATTTAATGGTAAATCTTCTGAATCAACAACACCTCTTAAAAAACGCAAATAAGAAGGAATAATGTCAACATTTTCATCAGTAATAAACACCCTTTTTATATATAATTTTACTCTAGATTTACGGTCTGGATGAAATAAGTCAAATGTTTTAGTTGATGGAATAAATAACAAATTAGTAAATTCAACCGTGCCTTCATTTTTATTATGCATAGTTAACCATGGCTCATCTGCAGAAAATGAAACAGTTTTATAAAAATCTTTATATTGTTCTGGTGTAATCTCACTTTTAGAACGCATCCATAATGCAGAAGATGAATTAACTTTATTCTCAACATTATCTTCATTAGTAAAATAAATAGGTACTGCTACATGATCTGAATAATTCTTAACTATATGTTTTAGTTTAAAGTGATCAAGAAAAGGCTCCTCTTCTTTTTTCACATGTAATAATATTTCCGTACCACGGTCAAATTTCTCTGGACCATCATCAATCACATATTCACCTGCACCTTCAGAACTCCAAATATAGGACTTATCTTCACCAGCCTTTTTCGATGTAACAGTAATTTTATCTGCTATCATAAAAGCTGAATAAAAACCAACACCGAACTGACCAATCAACATATTATCTTTTTTTCTATCGCCTGATAATTGATCAATAAAACTCTGAGTACCAGATTTAGCGATAGTACCAAGATTTTCTTTTAAATCCTGTTTATTCATTCCCACACCGTTATCTGCAACAGTGATAGTTTTTGCTTCTTTGTCTATTTTTATAGATATTTTAAATTCTGGATCATCACTTAATAAATTAGAATCAGTTTGCGCCATATATCGCAACTTATCGCAAGCATCAGAAGCATTTGAAATTAGCTCTCTAATAAAAATTTCTTTATTTGTATAAATTGAGTGAATCATTAAATCCAAAACTTTGCCAATTTCAGCATCAAATTTATTTTTTTCTTGGGTCATAATTTAAATTTATTTTTGTTTTAAGTTAACGCTATTAATATAGTCATTAAAAATTAAGTTTAAATAGGTAACAAAATATTTTTTCCAAGATCATCTTTTATAATAATTCAGATTTGTTATTATTTAAGATATCTTTAATTTTACCGGCGCTGTTTTTATTAGCCACAAGAAGTTTTCCATTTTTAAAAACAACAATAGTATTTTCAATATCAATTGCAATTGTCTGCTTTGCATCAGAATTAATGTAAGAATTTTTTACATCCTGTGTTATTATTTTGCCATCTATAATATTATTATCCTCATCTGGTTTATTAAAATTACAAATAGTTTGCCAACTACCAAGATCATTCCATCTGAACCTGCCTCTTACCATTGCCATTTTATTTAATTTTACAGAAATTGCATCATCTATTGAAATTGATGTAAGACCTTCATATAACTTTTTATCAATAATAAAAGCTTTACTCTCCTCTATATAATCATCAAAAATATCGGATAGCTTACTAGTCTCTAAGAAAAAAAATTGCCTAGCAAGTTTTAGAAAATAATCAGCATTAAAAAAATAAAGCCCCGAATTCCAAAAATAATTAACTAACTCATTATCAACAAAATTTTTCTTCGGTTTTTCAATAAATTGCGATACCAAATATAAATCTTTTAGCAATTTTTGGTCAGTTTTAATATAACCAAAATTATTATTAAAATGCGTTGGCCTGATGCCAATAGTAGTAAATTTATGCTCAACCGTCGCATTGATCGCTGCAAACACTGCATTAGTATAGCTTCTATGATTTTCAATATTATGATCAGCAGGAAATAGTGCTATAATGGAACGATTTAACTTTTTAGCAAAATAGGCGGATATCACAGCTGGGATAAAACTATTCTTCTTTTCCGATTCTAAAATAATCTCAGCTTCTGTATTAATTTCATCTAACTGCTCACTAACAATATCTTCATATATTATATTTGAAATAATCAAAGGCTTGCCTAAAAATTTATTACGAATAATTGTATTTTGAAAAGAACTTAGATCATTAAAATATTTTACAAACTGTTTAGGCTTAACGCTGCTTGATAATGGCCATAAACGATAACCTGTACCACCAGCTAATATAACAGGTTGTATTTTCATTGCGCTTTTATACTCTTAGTTTCGGAATTAGATTATTTAGATAATAAAACCCTAATTGTCAATATTAAATTTTATTTAAAATAAAAAATAATATTTTCTAGTTTATTTATGCAACAATTAGTGATTTCTTAATAAGTTTTTTATCTTCAGTTAATGATTTTTAGCTAAAATTAGCATCTTGCATGACACCATTTTCTAGCCACAATATTTTACCATTAATATTTTTATTAGGATAAATCTTTGCAAATGCTCTACAATAAAATTTAATTTGTTGCCGATAATTGCCAGGAATTTCTTCTATTGTAGTAGCTGGGTTTTTATCTGACTTATAATCAATTACTGTTATTTGTTCTTTATCTAAAATTAGCAAATCTACCCTACCCATCTTAAATTCATCATTATCCATATAGCCAAAAGATACCTCTGTTTTAGCCTCTTTACTTATTAGATCATTAAATTCCTGATTAAGTTTCAATTTTTGTAAAGATTTTTTTATTCTATTTTGCAATTTAATACTCAAACTAGTAATTAATGGATGAGAATCAATATTAGCAAAATTTTTATACACTTTACTGCTGATAGCATCCTCGAGAATTTTATGGAAAATTATACCATATTCTAAAGAATTGTTAGACCTTACAGCATAATCACTATTTTCTGGAAATTTTTGTGAATTAATAATATCAGCAAAAAATTTTTCTTGATCAAATAATATAGATTTATCAAAATTAATTTCTGTATCTTGCGATAATTCACTAAATTGCGGTCCATAAATATGGGCGCTACTTAAATTACCATATATTAAATTACCTGCTTGGTCTAGCCGCCCTAAATCTTTGATAGAATTTCTAATCAGATTATACCAACAATTTTCAGGAATTTGCTTCATGCCCTGATATCCACATATTACCAGCTGATCCTCTGCTCTGGTTAAGCCAACATATAATAATCTCAGATATTCTTGATAGGCTTTTTGTTTTTCTTTCTCTTTTAATTCACTATAAAATTCAGGTATATTAGTAGAAGATTTACTAGTTAAAATTTCATCATCATGCCAAATAAATCTATCAGTAATTGATGGCGTTTTGGTAGTATCGCATAATATCACAATGGGCGATTGTAACCCCTTAGCTGCGTGCGTCGTCATTATACGCAATTTCTCCCTATTAGTAGAATCGCGTTTAATACTAACTTTATTATCCTCAAACCAATAAACAAATTGTTGTATTGAGTAGCCATATTCAACAAAATAACTACGACTTAATTTTAAAAATTCATCAATTATATCATGATTTTGGGTGATTATTGTCCGATAATCCAATACATCAGTAAGATATAGAAAAAAATCAGCTACAGATAAATTTTCATACAATAAAATATACTCCGCCAAGGTTTTTGTTATATTACTATATAAATTATTATCACTTTGGGATTTTAAATATTGCCAAATTGATTCAATATTTTTATTATAAATAAGATTATATAATTCCTGCTCTGATAAACCAAATATTGGTGATTTTAATAATGACGCTAGATTTAAATTATCGCTCGGATCAATTACAAATTTTGCAATACTGACTAAATCTAACACACCAAGATCTTCTATCAAATTAACTCTATCAAGCCCTGCTATGTCAATTTCTTCTTGCTCCAAAGCATCTATTAACTCCTTAGTAAAACCATCTCTAGTTCGCACAAGAATCATGAAATCTTTTGCAGAAATTTTTGAACCAGTAGATGGCAATATTCTCTGACTATTAATTTGATCTTTAATATATTTAGCTATTTTTTTTGCTAAAAAACTTTTGCTATTATCAAAATTTTTCTGGGCTATGGGCCAAATATCTTGGTTATCAATTCCATCATTTATACATAAAGGCCAGAGTTCTACAAATCCAGAGTGATTGTCTCTATGCGGGATCATCTTTTGGATATGAGGCGAAAAATCACTTAATTTTTTTCGTTTGATTTTTTTAAAAACATCTGTAACTAAATTTAATATCTCGCTTGTAGAACGATATGAAATATCAAGATTTATTGTTTCAAAACTCTTTGCTGCTTCACTTAATTTTTGCTGTAGGAAATTATTCATATAAGAAAAAGATGGCAGGTCTGCGCCTTGAAAGCTGAAAATTGATTGTTTTTCATCACCCACTATAAAAATAGTACGATTTTCTGTACTTTTAGACTCTCCTGAATAAAATTCTTCTATTAAAGCGGCAATTATACTCCATTGAATTTTACTGGTATCTTGTGCTTCATCTACCATTAAATGATCAACAAAACCATCTAATTTATATAAAACCCACTCTCTAGCATTTGAATCTGTCAGTAAATTTTTGGTATAAATTATCAAATCATCATAATCTAAAAGCGCATTATTTTTTTTATATGCTTCAAATTCAGTAATTATTTTTTCAGCAATTATTGTAAGTATTTTTGAATATAATGACAGCTCTTTAGTCTTTTCTTTTTGATCTAATTGATAAACTTCTTCTTGCAGTAAAATAAGCTTCTTATATAAAAGTGAGTCTTTATGAGTAATTTTTTGTGATAGTATTTTTTTTCTCTTTGAGCCATTATTTGTTAAAAAAAAAGATTTAATAATATTATTGCTAATATTATTATCATTTAGTTCTGCAATTAACCCTTTTATGCCATCATCTAAAAGTGCTAAATAATCAGCTTCTTGATAATTTTCTAATTCCTCAATAAGCTGATAACTACGCAAAAATAAATCATTATTATCTATATATTTATCAGTCAATTTCTTTGCAAAAATTTTAGTTTTTATCTGAATAACTTCATTAAATATCTCATCAATAGTAATTTGATGGAAATTTGCTGCCAAAAAACGCACGACTGGTTTCGCGTTAGAAAGTGTAAAAACTTTATTTTTTATTTTTTTAATAATTTGGTAAACCTGGATTTCATCGATAATTTTAAAATTAGGAGAAATTGATGATTCTAATGGAAATTTCTTTAATATTTGTTGACAAAAAGAATGAATTGTATAAATATTTATTTGATCTTGCGTCTTAGCATAATATGAAAATAGTGAGGAAGCTTTTATCACCTCAAAATCGTCTGGCATTCTACCTAAAAGTTTTTTAAGCTCATAAATCAAATCATTTTTCACCAATTTTGACCATATCTCAAGCTTTATATTAATTCTCTCATGCATCTCAGCACTGGCTGCATTAGTAAAAGTTAAACAAAGAATTTTATTAAAAGCCACACCATCAAGAAGCAATCTTAGGACCCGATCTGTCAATATTTTGGTTTTTCCGGTTCCAGCAGAAGCTGACACCCAAGTAGATATAGCTGGATCAGAGGCCTTAATTTGTAAAATATTCATAATATTAATTTATAAAAATCACTTATCAAAAACAAAGAACCGGTAATAACTAAATTCACTTCTTTACCTTTACTTAAATTATTAATTTCTATTATAGCGTCCTCTAAAGAATTGCTTGCTTTTATTTTGATATCACATTTTTTTACCCTATCTGATATTATATCAGGATGATAACTGAGTGGTTCTGATAATATTTTAACGGCCCTCATTTCAGCTATTAAATTTTTAAATGGCTGACAAAAACTCTCTATATTTCTATTCCTGGTCATACCAATTATTATATATGTCGGAAATTTTAAACTATTACTTATCCAATCAGTTAATACATAGGCTGCCGCATCATTATGTGCACCATCTAAATATATATCAATGTTTTTACCCGCTAAATGTTCATATTTTTGCCAAGCAATTTTTTCGACCCTACCTGGCCATTTGGCTGTTGTTAGTCCTTCTATAATATTATTACTTGTTATATTAAATTTAGGTTTTTTATCGCATATTGCAGCCGTAAGCGCCGTTGCTGCATTTAAATATTGATAGGCTCCAGCCATTGCAGGAAAAGGTAGCTTTAATGAATATTTTTTTGATTTGTATAAGAGCCCTTCCTGATATGGCTCTATTACATAGTCATATTCATAACAAAATGCAGAGGACTCTAATTGGCTACATCTAGCTAATAAAATTTCATATACTTGCTGCATTTGCATACTAATTATACAAGGCGTATTAGCTTTAATTATACCGGCTTTTTCTATAGCAATATCTGCAATTTTATTACCAAGATGTTCCATATGGTCAAATGAAATAGGAGTAATTATTGTTAATATTGGATTTTCTATTAAATTAGTCGCATCCAACCTACCTCCCATGCCTGTTTCTAAGAGCAGCAAATCAGCATTACTTCTTGAAAAAGCTAAGAAAGCTGCAATGGTGGTGCCCTGAAAAAAATGAGGATTAATATCTAATTTTTCAGCCTGCACTCTAACTTCTTCAAGCAACTCAAATAAATTACTATCGGAAATATTTTCGCCAGCTAAATTAATCCTTTCATTAAATTCTAGTAAATGCGGAGAAGTATAAGCATGAACTTTATACCCTGCTGATTGAAAGATGCTTCTTATCATAGCAAGAGTCGAACCCTTACCATTTGTACCAGCAATATGGATAGTTGGTGGCAGTTTTTTATGAGGATTATCAAGCGCAGAAAGCAACATTCTTAAAGCATTAAAATCTACTTTTTTTATGTTATTTTGCCATATCGGCACTTTAGGCCAATGGGGCAGATTAACCATATTCTTCCTCTTTTACCTCTTTTTTTATTTCTCGCTCTCGAGAAATCAGCGATCTAGCTAAAAGTTTTCCATGTTGAATAGATAAATTCTCATGTAAATATTTTTCATAATCTGTCATATTAAAAAAGTCTTTATATATTGTTAAACCAGCAAGGCCAGATTTAGTATTCTTTTCAGCAATATATATATTTTCATTTTTATCTAATAAAATATCAAAGCCAAGTTCATTAATTGTCTCATTATATTCTCTGCTTATAAATTCAGCTAGGTTAATTACTGTTAGTTTCACTCTAGCTAATATTAACTCTGCTTTTTTCCTGCTTGAAAATAATTTTTCTAAAAAATCCATTGAAATTTTTATCTCATTTTTACCTATATAACCTGCATTAGAAACATCATAACCAGGCTTACTAAATCTAATTTCAGACATAAAGTGCCAGATCCCATTAACATTAAATAAAAGCGTACGAATATCAAACACTGATTCTTCATAACGCATTACATCGATTGCCTCCTGGATTATATATCGTCTGCCATCGATTTTACTGTTAATGTAAGATACACATTCCAACAAATTGGCAAATGATAAGGAGTGTTTTTCTTTATCTAAATAATATTCAACTATAAAAGATCCTTCATGAAATTTTACAACCATTATATCATTTCCTTGACTACCAAAACGTGGCTTAATAAAAACTTTAGCTTTTCCTTGTAAATATTCTTGAATTTGACTTTCACTACCATCAAATTTTGCAGTTTTAGTAATAATACTTTTATCAAATTGGGATATTAATTCAGTAACTTTTAACTTATCTTGAGATAATAATCTAATAGCTTTAGTAGGATATATCTTATAACCTCTATCTAAAGCCCATGATTGAAAATTAACATATATATCATAATTACTAGCGCCAATATGAAAATCATGATTGATTGTAGGTAATTTTACTTCTGCTTTTCTAAAAGCATTATTTTCCCAGACATAACCTGTTAATGTTGCTTTTTCCTTATCTACACTTGCTGGAAAATAACAAATTAAATTATAATTATGTTTTATAAGTTCTGGAGTTAAAACCGAAGCACGATCCATAATTAAATTAAAAATACCTTTTTCTATTTTTAAATTATGTTTCTGGTGATAAATCATACCAATCCATTTTTTTTCATTAGCAAAAGATTCTTCATGCTTTTTTATTTTCTTTTGCTTGAAATCAATAGGAATTTGAAAGTAATAACCAAAATTATCTTTGTTAGCTTTAGCAAAATTTTTATAATTTTGCATTATTGGCCTTTGAGTAAATATTTCTGATAATTCTTCAAATTCTTGCTTATTTACAAATCTTGACTGATAACCAGTGATCCTGTTATCTGTAATTATTGGATATAATTTTATATCGAGGGCCGGCTGGTTATTAATTACAGCAATGTCTAATGAGGCAACAGCGCTATATGGCGGAACTTCCATATATTGATATCGACCAGGTGAATTAAAAACAAAATTGCCAAGACTATATATATTTATTTTACCATTATTTTGACTAAATTCTTGAATCATATGAGCGCCATGACCAATAATTAAATCTACGCCATGTGCAAATAACTTTTTTGCAAGTTTTTCCTGTCTACCTTGACACCATTTATAATTAGAACCCCAATGCGGAAATAAAATAATAAATGCTTCTGGCTCTTGCGCTTTAATCTTATCTATCTGATTTTTAATTATCATTTCATCAAGAGGCATAAGCCCAGGAGAATTAGTATTGGCATATACTTTATATCGATCTTTATAAGAAGGCAGGCACTCGAAAGCCGCAATAATTGCTATTTTAATGCTTTTATCTACAAAATTAAGCTCGCAAATAAAAGGCTCTGCCGCTCTATATATATCCCTACCTGCCCCCATAAAAGGTAATTTAGCTTGATTAAGTAAATCCAACGTCTGGTTAAAACCAACTTCACCGTAATCATAACTATGATTATTAGCCAGGCTAACAAGTGACACATTATGTTCTAGTAAATAATTTGGCGCTTTATCAACATCTGTCCAATGTATATATTTTTTTTGCCCTTCAAATGGCGATATTTTACAATTAGTGATTGGTGTTTCAAGATTCATAATAACAAAGTTAGAGCGCACCATCATAGATTTAAAATTTTTAAAACCATAACCGTAACCATGCTGATCTAGAATCGACTTTCCACCACGCTCTTTAATTTTTTCTTGATAATTTTCACCAAAACTAGTATCACCAACAAATAAAAAGCGAAAATTTTGCTTATTAGTTATATGAAATTTTTTTTTGTTCATTGATCTATAAAATTAACCCAAATAAAAACACATTAAGCATAATATTATGCAAACTATAAGGTAAAGAATATAGAGCCTAATTAAGGTTAGAAATTGATAAACAGTTTTATATTAGATACAAAACAAAAGTTATAAAGCTTCAGAAATTAATAATTTTTTATAGTGTTTATTAAGCAAAACAACGCCATATATCCACAGCAAACAAAAAGCAATAAATACAGACATTAAAAATCCAGCTATGTCCTCATGATTTGCCATAGGAAAAATGGTAAAACTAACAAATTGAACTGAAGCACCCACTGATTTACCAATTTTTGCCCCTAAAATATCAACAGCTGCTTTACCCTTTGCTTTCATCTCTTTATCAAGAGGAATGTATACCATCTCCTTAGTTGCATCAAAAAGGGAGTATTTTACACCTTTACCAATTACATTCTGCAAACCACCAATAACCACAATTAAAAATAATGGGGATAAATGGAATAAGGAAAATACTATGCCAGCTAGCTGTTCCTCAAATAAAACAAAACCAAAAAATGTACCCCCAGCAATTAAAGTAACAAGTGGAGTAAGGACAGCGCCCCAAAACCACCCCACAGTTCTAACAATACTATTACCTATCAAAGCAAAAGCCAAGGTACAAGTTCCCGTCCAAAATAACACATGTCCATGATAGGACATAAAATCTTTAGTCTCAGGGTACAAAGCTTTAGCTCTAGACATCCAAAGCCCTTCTATTAAATTTACAGAAGTGCTATATGAAATCATTAAAATGCAAATAATAGCTAAATATTTTGAAGTCAAAACCATCTTCGCACTCTGTCGCAAACTCAATTTTAAAATATCAGTCCTTTGATTTTTGAATAATATTTTTTTGCTGTTTTCAATATTTTTTACCTCAACATAGCGGTGTAATAACAAACACATAATACCAGATAACAAAACCAAAATAATCATCGATTTTAAAATAATTTCTGATGAATCACTAATATGAGCAAATAAAGGTAGTAAAAAATGCTGACCTTGCGAAAAATAAACTATTACACTGCCAGAAATTAATAAATTACTCTGGCCAAATAAACCAAAAAATACGTAATATCTTTTTGCCTCTTCGGTTTTTGTAATTTTATTTGCTAATTGCCAAAAAAATAGAGAAAATACTATTACAGGCCAAAGTTCTGCCATTATATAAAATAAAATATAACTCCACTTGCCCCACATAATAATAAACCATTTCAAGTGAGGAGCCATTTCTACATATAATTTAATTCTTTCCGGGTCAGGATGAAAAAAATCCTGATTAGGAAAAATCACATAAGCAAAAAACGAAAAAAAACCCAAAAAAACAGTAACTACAATGCGGAATAATTTTTCTGTCGTCATGACATTACAAAGACGAGAATATAATATAACAAATAACACCCCCATCGGCATCTCGCCCCATAGCTTAATGAAGCTCAACACCTCTGTGCCAAGGGTGGTCACAACAAAACTATCCTTGATGCTTCGTACTAAATTTTGATTCAACAAAATAAAAAACATTAAAAATGCCATAGGTAAAAATTTAGTTAATTCATGGGACCTAATTGGCCAAATGAAATATCTAAATTTACCGTGACGAAGGTTTAATAAAAATGAAGTTATTTGTGACATACACAGTCTAAATAATTAATCTTGGGGAAATTCTATAGTAAAATAAGCTAAAAGCAATTTAATAATTTTTCAGCTTCAGTCAATATACACTCCTGATTTGCTAAATTTTTTATAAAAACTAATTTATTATCTGGTTTAATTTTAGCATTCCTTGGAAATTTATTAATAAATTTCATAACCATATCTGAGCAATCAAAATATTTATTAAATTTCATCACAAACCCTCCTGGTCCAGCATCTAGGTTTTCTATTCTTAAGTTAAAACATTTATTTTTAATTTTCACTATATTCAATAAATTTTCAAACTCTTCTGGCAGAGCCCCAAATCTATCAATCATTTCATCACGAAAACTTTCCATCTCTGTGTGAGTTTTAAGTGCACCAGCCCTTCTATATATCGCTAATCTTAAAGTGCTATTATCAATATATTTAGCCGGAATATAAACTGGAACATTCAAATTTATTGATGGTATAAAGTCAACGCTTTTCTTATCTTCCTCTTTACTTCTTATATCTGCTATAGCCTCATCTAACATTTCTTGATAAAGTTCTGAACCAACTTCGCGAATATGACCAGATTGCTCATCACCAACTAAATTACCAAAACCTCTTAAATCCATATCGTGAGTTGCAATAGTAAAACCAGCTCCAAGAGAGTCAATATTTTGCAATATTTCTAGCCTTTGCAGTGAATGTTTTGTAGTTTGTCTATCATTTAACAAAGTCAAATATGCATGGCCCCTCATTTTGCCTCGCCCAACCCTACCTCTTAATTGATAAAGCTGACTAAGCCCAAGCATATCAGCTTTGTGAATAATAATAGTATTTGCAGATTCTATATCAATACCAGATTCTATGATTGTAGTTGAAAGCAAAATATCAAATTTTCCATCACAAAATTCATTCATTATATTATCAAGTTGACTCGGTAACATCTGGCCATGAGCAACTTTAAACTTTAACTCTGGAACATATTCCACAAGCTTTTTCTCTATCCAAGCTATGTCTTTAATTCTGGGTGCTACATAAAAACTTTTACCGCCACGAAATTTCTCACGCATCAATGCGTCTCTGATTATAACCCCATCAAAAGGCATAATTGTAGTTCTTACCGGCAATCGATCTATAGGGGGGGTAGCGATAATACTTAAATCTTTTAAACCAGACATTGACATTTGTAGGGTTCTTGGAATAGGTGTTGCAGATAGCGAAAGTACATTAACCCCTGTTTTTAAAGATTTTAAATGCTCCTTCTGTACAACGCCAAAATGTTGTTCTTCATCTATAATTAATAATTTTAAATTTTTAAATTTAACTTGTTTTGAAAGCAAAGCATGCGTGCCAACTATTATGTCTACTTTACCATCAGCAAGCTCTTGCTTTATTTTTTTTGCATGAGCTGAAGAAACCAATCTGGAAAGCTGCTTTATGCTAATATTATTATCTTTAAATCTTTCTTTAAAACTCTGATAATGTTGCCTGCATAATATTGTAGTTGGCGAGATAATAGCTACTTGTGGAGAATCATCTTCCATATCAAACACGCTCATAAAAGCTGCACGCATAGCAACTTCTGTTTTACCAAAACCGACATCGCCGCAAATTAAGCGATCCATCAATTTTGTACTCTTTAAATCTTCTTCAATATCTTTAATTGCAGATAATTGATCTTCCGTTTCGCTGTAGGGAAAGTTATTACAAAATGCTAAATAAAGTTCAGAATCAAAATTAACTCTCCTAGTTTGATATAATTCTCGCTCGGCAGTAATTTTTATTAAATTACTTGCAATATCTTTAATTTTATTTTTTAACCTTGCTTTACGTTTTTGCCAATTAACACTACCTAACTTATCAAGAATCCCTTGATCGCCACCATATTTTGTTACTTGCTCAATATTTTCAACTGGCACATATAATAAATCATTATTAGAATAGGTTATTTTTAAACAATCATGAGGAATCTCATCAACTATTATTGTTTCTATCTTTTCAAAACGCCCGATTCCATGTTCTTTATGAACAATAAATGTACCTTCTTCTATATTATCAAGTTCAGTTAGAATATTTTTCAATTTTCTTCTGCTTGATTTATGCGTTTGAGAAGTGAATTTTGCCCCCAAAATATCTTGGTCAGAGATAAATAAATATTTATCGTTAAAAAAACCATAAGATAAAGGCGCTAATCCAATATTTATTAAGTTCTTTTTAACGTCTTGAAATCTTTCCACCATAAGGGCTTTATAATCTCTTGTTTCTATAATCGCTTTAATTCGCTGTGAAGAACTTCTCGAGGAACATAAAATAATTATAATTTTTCGCCTATGTGCTATAAAAAGGTCAAAAATTTTGTTAGTATCAAATAGAATATCTGTATTTAAGGATAATGATTGGATATCATTACACATTTTTCCCTCAGATAAAGAGCTAGTTCCATCAATAAATAAATGGTTCTTATTGTTTAAAAATTCCTTTATTCCATCACTTAAGATAATGTGTTGCTCAGGTGGTATAGCAAAATAAAAAGAATCTGGATTTACTTTATTGGACAAGATTCTTGCCTGATAAAAATCATTATATGATTTTTCAAATTCCATTATTGACTGAAGAGACAAATTATCATAAATAACTGTAACATCCTTAAAATAATCAAATAAACTTGCCATCTGATGGTAAAATAATGGAAGTAATTGTTCAAAAGCTTGAAATTTTTGGCCAGATATTATTGACTCATATAGTTCAGATTTTATATGATTAACACCAAAAATTTTGAGAAAATTTTTACGAAATGTCGCTATTTTTACAGAATTTAAACTTAATTCACTAGCTACAGATAGTTCAAAACCATCTAAAGATCTACGAGAAATTTGACTATTTATATCAAATTCTCTGATTGATTCAATCTTTTCCCAACCAAAATTTATTCTATAAGCCTCATCGTTCGACTTAACTATGTCAATAATTTCTCCTCTAATGGCAAATTCACCAGCATCTATTGCATTTGGAGCCCTTATGAAACCATTATTTACAAGAAATAAGGCTAATTGCTCTATTGCAAATTTATCACCTACTTTAACCTGAATAGCAGAATTTGTAAAACTCTCTGGTGGCGGTAATTTAGTAATTAAATTTTGTGCATTTGTAACTAAAATTTTGGGAGATTGATCTTGAGCTAAAATAGTTAAAATCTTTGATCGCTGGGCTAATATTTCAGAATTTGGGGAGACTCTATCATAAGGCACAGTATCAAATGAGGGGAAATATAATACAGATTCTTGATTTTTACCAAATAAAAATTTAACTTGTTTATACCCTTTAAAAGTTGATTCTTCATCAGCAAAAACTAACAGAATATTTTTTGATTTATCTTGAAAATATTTATGGGCAAAGAATCCCTTTGCAGCAAAAGGAATATGAATATTTTCCATTATTTTATCGGCACAAAATTTAATAATTTACTAAGCATAGGGCTTTGATATTTATCTGGCACTGGTTTTTTTGCCGTATACCAATCATAAATATCAGCATCGGGTAATTTCAAAATGTGAGCAAAAATTTTCATCTCCTGATCGCTCATTTTAGCTAACTGAGATTCAGCAAATTTACCGATAATAAGGTCTGTTTCCTTACATCCCCTATTGCAACTTTGATAGAGTAATTTTTTTATTAATAATTGTCTATTTTTATAATCCATTTATATTTTAAGCTCTTGCAAAAAAAAAATAATATCCATATTATTAGCTTCGTAAGGATAAAACTTCAAGTTTATAATTGTGCTGAGCATATTTAAAAGCTGCAAGCACTCTTTATAGAACCTCTAATACAGAGAATCTAGCGTTCTCTGCTATTTTATTTAGAAATTAATTTTGGTCAGTTATTATCATGACTGTCTAATATAAGTAAGTTGATGTATATATTTATGAATCAAATGGAAAATGCTGCAACATTAGAGAATAATAATTACGCTCAATTATGGCAAAAAGTCAGTATGGATCTTGCTAAATATTATGGTGATGATGTACATAAAAATTGGTTTAGTAAAATTAACTTCCTTAAATGCGACAGCCAAGGAACAAAAATAATCCTAACTGTTCCAAGTAATTTTATCAGAGACTGGATAAAAACTAATTATTCAGAAATAATTATAAAATTCTTTAATAATTATAGCTTAAATATTAAATCAGTTGAATTAATAACAAAGGAATTAACTAAAGAAGAGTTGGCCCATTCAGCGAATAAGGAAGAATCAACAATAAAAAAATTCTCAACTCCTGTAATAGATACTGATAGTACTAAATCTCTCCTCGATAAAAGATTTACTTTCGAAAATTTTGTAATTGGTACGCCGAATCAATTAGCATATGCAGCGGCTCTTTCTGTAGCTGAATCAAATAATGCAATAGCAAAATCGAACCCCCTTTTTTTATATGGGGGCGTTGGGCTTGGAAAAACGCATTTAATGCACGCAATCGCTTGGCACTCCAAAAAATTGAGCCCTAAACGTAAGATACTTTACATGTCAGCTGAAAAATTTATGTATCGCTTTATTAAAGCTCTACGTAACAAGGATGTCATGTCTTTTAAAGAAGAGTTCAGGTCGGTTGATGTGTTAATGATTGATGACATCCAATTTATTTGTGGAAAAGATAGCACGCAAGAAGAGTTTTTTCATACATTTAATGCCATTATAGATAATAATAAACAAATGGTTATTTCCTGTGATAGATCACCTTCTGACCTAGATAACATTGAAGATCGTATTAAATCAAGGTTGGGATGGGGGCTTGTTGCAGACGTACACAGCACTACCTACGAACTTCGACTTGGAATATTACAGTCAAAGCTTGAACAAATGAAAATTAAAATTGCTCAAGAGGTATTAGATTTTTTAGCAACAAAAATCACTTCAAATGTTAGAGAGCTTGAGGGCGCTCTTAACAAAGTAATTGCACATTCAACTTTGATTGGCAAAGAGGTAAATCTTGAAACTACACAAGATATTTTAAGAGATTTACTACGCTCAAATGAAAAGATAATTACTGTTGAGGGTATTCAAAAAAAAGTAGCAAATCACTATAATATTAAAGTATCTGATATGTCATCAAGCAGAAGATTAAGAGCAGTGGCAAGACCGAGACAAATAGCTATGTATTTGGCAAAATTATTAACGCCAAAGAGTTTGGCTGATATTGGTGTTAAATTTGGCAAAAAAGACCATACAACCGTTATACACGGCGTTAGAAAAGTAGAACAATTAATCGCTGAAGATAGTGATTTTCAAGAAGAAATAAGGCTTTTAACCAGAATGTTACAAAATTAAAATATGGAAAAATAAATGTCAGAAATTATCCCAATTACAATTGCTAATGGCGATGGCATCGGCCCAGAAATAATGCAGGCTGTGCTACATATTTTGATGAAATCTGAGGCTAAAATTCGTATTGAATCAATAGAAATTGGTGAAGGGCTATATAAAAAGAAATATTTATCTGGTATTAACCAGGAAGCTTGGGAAGCTATTGAAAGAAATAAAATTTTACTAAAATCACCAGTCACCACTCCTCAAGGAGGAGGCTATAAAAGCATAAATGTCACCCTACGTAAGGCTCTTGGATTATATGCTAATATTAGACCATCTATTTCATATTATCCGTTTGTTTCAACCAAACACCCAAAGATGGATTTAGTAATCATTAGAGAAAATGAAGAGGATTTATATGCTGGCATAGAATATAGGCATACTCACAATATGCGTGAATCCGTTAAACTAATTAGCAGAACTGGTTGCGAAAAAATCATAAGATACGCTTTTGAATACGCAAAATTGAACAATCGCAAAAAAGTCACATGTATGACCAAAGACAACATAATGAAGTTTTCTGATGGTCTCATGCACACAGTATTTAATGAAATTGCCAAGGAATATCCAGATATCATCAATGAACATTACATAGTTGACATTGGCAGCGCGAAAATTGCTACTGTCCCAGAAAATTTTGATGTAATTGTGACATCAAACCTCTTTGGCGATATTATCTCTGATATAACTGCTGAAATTTCTGGTTCGGTCGGGCTTGCTGGTTCTGCAAATATCGGAGCAGATTTTGCTATGTTCGAGGCCATTCATGGTTCGGCTCCTGATATTGCTGGTAAAAATGTTGCAAATCCTTCTGGTTTACTAAACGCTGCAATCATGATGCTTGTTCATATAGGACAAAACTCTGTTGCATCTTTGATAGAAAACGCCTGGAAAAAAACCTTAGAAGATGGTATTCATACCCCAGACATTTATGATAGCACTATATCAACTAAAAAGGTTGGAACAGAAGAATTTGCCCAAGCAATTGTCAAAAATCTTGGCAATCAGCCTGCTAAAATGAAAATTGCGAATTATAAAGCAAAATCTGCAAATAAAATTGAAAAAAAACAGTTTAAAATAGATAAGAGTGAAGAGAAAATATTATTAGGCGTAGATATTTTTATTGATATAGAAGCAAATTCAGCAAAAATTATAGCTGATAAAATTAATAAAATTAAATATAATGGTCTAAGTCTTAAGGCTATTTCTTCAAAAGGTTTAAAACTTTGGCCGGGTAATGAAGATTATTTATTTAATTCTGATCATTGGTGTTGTAGATTCATTACAAATTCTAATGATGTATCACATAGTGACATAATAAAGTTGCTTTTAAAGTTTAATGAAGAGAAAATCGACTTTATTAAGGTTGAAAATTTATATAGTTTTAATGGCAAAATAGCTTTTTCTGATATTTAAAATAAACTATAAATTAGGAAATTTTATGTTTAATAATGACAACAAATTTTGTTTGCTAACAAAAAAAATCACACGCCAAGTTGAAAAAGCTTGATGTAATCTACCTAAGGTGATAGTTTTAAATCTTAGTAAAATTTAAACAACAAATATTTTTGTGTTAATGTCTAATTAGGGAAGGGATAAGATATGATATCTGAATATAAACAGTCTACAAAAGGAAGAGCAAATAATATTGACCGCTTAGTAAGCCAGCGTTTGAAAATGCGAAGAATGATTCTTGGTCTTAGTCAACAAGATCTTGGTAATGCTGTAGATGTAAGTATACAGCAAGTACAAAAATATGAGAAAGCATCAAATCGTATTTCTAGCGGAAAATTATTTACTTTATCTAAATTTTTAAAAGTGCCGATAAGCTATTTTTTTGAACAAGGAGATGATACTACCAATACAATTGGTGCTATGTTTGCTGAAAGTTCAGAAGATTATGATGCAAATGATAAAGACTCTGTTACAGAGAAAGAAGTTGTTTCTTTAATTAAAGCGTTTAGCGAAGTAAAGGATCAACAAAGCAGAAAAAAAATTATTGAGCTTGTAAAAGCAATGTCACAAAAATAATTAGCATAACTTAAATAAAGGTAGTTATTTTATTAAATTACCTGTAACACTTGTTGCTAGTGATTTTGTGATTTTGATGGGTACGATTTTACCAATTAAAGATTTATCAGAGTTATCAATATAAGCAGATTGTAAATAAGGCGTTTTGCCGATTATTTGTCCGTCTTGCTTTCCAACTTTTTGAAACAATACTGGTAGAATCTTGCCTATCGATAATTTATTAAACTCAGCTTGCTGGTCTGATAATTCTTTTTGCAGTATGTTAAGGCGCTCGGATTTAATATGCTCGGGCACCTGATCCTTAAGAGCTGCTGGGGTTCCAGGTCTTGGACTATATTTAAAAGAAAAACATTGAGCATATTTTACTTTTTTTACCAGGTCTAAAGTGTCAGCAAAATCTTCATCTGTCTCACCTGGAAAACCAACTATGAAATCTGAAGAAAGCGCAATATCTGGTCTTGCTACACGCAATTTATCAATAATAGTAAAATATTCTTCTCTCGTATGTTTTCTATTCATAGATTTTAAAATTTTATCAGAACCAGATTGGATAGGTAAGTGTAAAAATGGCATTAATTTATCAATATTACCATGAGCTGTAATTAAATCATCGCTCATATCACGAGGATGAGATGTCACATATCTTATACGCTCTAAACCATTAATTGTTGCAATATGATTAATTAATTCAGCTAAGGAAAAATCTTGCTCACTTGATTTGCCACCCTTGCCATGATATGCATTAACATTTTGCCCAAGCAAAGTAATTTCTTTGGCCCCCATTGAAACTAAAGCCATAGATTCGCGGTATATTTCTTCTATCTTCCGTGAAAATTCCGCCCCTCTTGTATAAGGCACCACACAAAATGTACAGAATTTATCGCAACCTTCCTGCACAGATACGAATGCGCTCACCCCTTGATCTGCATATTCTTTTGATAAATTATCAAATTTTTCTTCTTCAATAAAATCAAGGTCTATCAAATGTTTTTCAGATCTGGCTAATTTAGCAACTAAATCAGGCAATGTGTGATAAGATTGCGGACCAACCACTATATCAACATAAGGAGCACGCTGAAAAATCTCTTCCCCTTCAGCTTGTGCCACACAACCAGCAACAGTAACTATTGTATCTTTGCCAAAGTTTTTTAATCTATCATCTTTGATTTTTTTAACACGACCCAGCTCTGAATACATTTTTTCAGAAGCTTTTTCTCTAATATGGCAAGTATTTAAAATTACCATATCTGCTTCATTAATATCTTCTGTTATCTCAAAACCAAAAGGATCTAATAACTCTTTCATCTTGACAGAATCATAAACATTCATCTGACAACCATAAGTCTTAACAAAAAGCTTTTTGCCCATAAAATAGTAATTAATTAATATAACTTGTTGATAAAATTCAGTGCGGATTGTATCATAATCTTGAATAAATTTACATAAATAAATTATATGGAATCAATCAACTGGTATGGAACTTACACTCTAGCTACAAGAGAAGTGAAAAGATTTATCAGAGTATATAATCAAACCCTCATAGCACCAGCAGTATCAGCCTTAATATTCCTTGCCGTTTTTGTGCTTGCAATAGGCAGTAGAAGACCGGAGATAGCTGGCATAAAATTTATTAACTTTATGGGTTATGGCTTAATCGTTATGAGCATGTTACAAAATTCATTTGCTAACAGCTCTTCTTCTTTTATTATGAGCAAAATTATTGGTTATATTGCAGATATATTAACCCCGCCTCTTGCTAGCAAAGAAATAATATTTGCCTTCACTATCGGCGCAGTGCTCAGAGGGGTGTTGGTGGGTTTAATAGTTACTCTTGCTCTGTCTCCTTTTATAGAATTTACGTTACACCATCCACTACTTTTAATATTTTATGTGCTCACATCTTGTACCTTACTTGGTAAATGCGGTATATTATCAGGCCTTGTTGCTAATTCTTTTGATCAACATTCAGCTATTACCGGCTATCTTATTACCCCCTTATCATTTTTATCGGGCACTTTTTACTCAGTAAAGGATCTACCTGAAACTTTACAACAGATAAATACTATAAATCCCTTTTTCTACATGATTGATGGTTTCAGATATTGTATCACAGGCAAATCAGATGGAAACATTATTACAGGTATAGTTTTTTTAACTCTAGCTAATATTGTAATCTATTTTCTATTAGATACTTTGATAAGCAAAGGCTGGCGGATTAAAAATTAAGAAAAGTTTTATAAAAACTTAATCTTGCCCCTGCTATTTAACCCATTTCTTAAAAAAAATCTTAAAACGTATTTATGTTAATAAATCATTAATCATTATGTAATAAAATAACAGTTAAGTTATTTTATAGAGGTTAGTTTATGAGTAAGGATAAATTTGCACCACAAGACATAGTAACTATGGTCATAGCTAGCTTATCTTTACTAGGCACGATTTTAACCGTAGCTTATGTAAAGGCAAAATCGAATTTTACTGATAATCAGGGTATGGGGCTAAATATTAAAAACATAATAGAACGTCAAGATCGAAAGGTAACCTCAGAGACAGTTATGTCGCTGGACCTTACGAACACCGAAGCTTTTGTTACTAAAAAAACATCATTTAAAAATGGAGATAAGGATAATGGTTTATTAATACAAGCTAACAATCTTAACAAAAACTTTTTAACCGAGGTTACCATAGAGAAAGGCGATAACGAAGAGCATAATAATAATACTAATAACGAAGTTAGGTTCAGTGATTTTAGGCATGCATTAGATAATAATCATTCTGGTGATAAAATAATAGGCACCAGTAGAGATAATATAACTAATAAAGCAGTAGATGCTTTCAAGCAAATAGTAACATCAATAGTCAAAGGATTTGTTCCTATAGCAGCTTTGCCAGAAGAAGTAGAATTTCAGCACGAAGACAAATTAAATGTTAATATTAAAAACAAGGATGAACTTAATTCGTTTTATTTAACCCTTAAGAAAAACAAGCAAAATAAAGTTGATGTTGAGCTAATAAATGATGAGGAGGCAAACAATGATAACACCGATACAAAATCTAAAATCTTCGAAGCAAATAACCTAAAAGATGATATAAATATATTAGAGGATATTGGTGATGAAAAAGGTAAAGAAAGTTTAAGTGATGATGAAGAGGATATAAATGCTATGGGAAATATTGACGAAAATTAAAATTAATTATTTCTTATTTTCTCTAAATATAATATAGTGATTAAGGCCGGAATAGTGGCAACAGATGCTGATAAGTAAAATATTTTCCAGCCAACATTAGCAACAACATAACCTGAAAAGGCTGGCAAAATTGAGCGAGAAAGACCCATCATAGAAGTAAAAAACGAATATTGAGTAGCTTTGAACCTCCCCTTACATAAAGAGGCTATAAAGCCTATATAAGCAGCCATAGACATTCCTCCAGTAATACTTTCAAAACCAGTTACCAATAAAAATAACTCAATATTTTTGCCATATATCTCTTGCACAATAAATAATAAATGCGCAACCCCATGCAAAGCGCCAAATAGTAACAAACTACGAAAAATACTTACTCGTTTCATGACAATACCAGCAAGAAGTCCACCAATAATAGCTGTGATAATACCAAAAAATTTACCAACCGTTGATATTTCAAACTCATTATAGCCAATATGAATAAAGAATAGGTTTATCATCATACCAATAAAATTATCCGGCAAACGATATAGTATAAGGAATATAAGGACAAATATAATATATTTTATGCTTCCTATAGGCTTTAAAATCTGGGCAATAAAAAAATTAAAATGGCTCTGAGGTTTATCACTCCCTAAGCTAATATTATTGTTATTATTTAAACCCCAATTTTTTGTTAATAAAAGAAGTAATGGAAAGCATAAAATTACTAAACTAAATAATTTATAAATTATATTCCAAGCTATATAAGCAGAAATATATATTGCTAACGAACTAGAAAGCAACATGCCAATACGATAACCAAAAATATAAATACCAGAAACGCTTCCTTGCTCAGCTGGATCAATTATCTCAGTCCTGAAAGCTCCAAGGACAGTATCCTGAGCTGAAGCTAAAAAAGAAATCAAAAGCGCAACAACACCAAATAATAATAAATTGTTAGCTGGATTTAACTCTCCAATTAAATAAACAAAACTACATAAAAATAATTGAATTATTACTATCCATGAAATCCTGCGCCCAAAAATGCTGCCTAATATTGGAATATTTTTAACATCGAAAATAGGAGCCCAAATAAAATTAATCGCGTAAGGAAGCGAGATTAAAGCAAAAATACCAATTGTTTTAATGTCAACTTGCTCTTTTGCTAGCCAGAAATTTAAAGTATTACCACTAATCATAATAGTAAAACCACTCATAAAACCAACTAACCAAATAATTAATAATTTTCTTTTTTTTGTCATGAACTTTCAAAATTTAGTCCATAATTGTTATTACATTGTTAAGTTAGTGTCAAACAAAATAAGGTCATTATTAAAGCATTGCTAAAGAAGTATAGATAATATATTTTTAAAGAAAAGCAAGATGCGAGAATTTTCTATCATATCGAAAGCCTTAGAATATCGCTTAGTTTGCCTGTTAAAGCGAGCGAGATAATGGCGAATCAGAGAATTTTTGCTTTCCACA
>CAYGSI010000002.1:0-67036 GCA_964352655.1 uncultured Rickettsiaceae bacterium | reverse complement strand
CAAGACAAATTTTTATGCAAAAAATCAAATTTTGTATAATCGGTGCTAAGTTTTTATACGTTACCGTGCTGCAAGCAAACGGTTTTGTTAACCATTCTTACGCTGGTTTTGATTAATAAATAATTGAGATTTTAAGATTTGGTGCTTTTAAGGAGTCCACAAGCTGAGAATTATTGTAAATGATTGAACCATTTATAAACCTCAGCATGCAACAACTTTGATTTTTATCAGGGAAGATACATCACTTACTTACATTAATGTACTACCCTGATAATTTTTTAAAAACTATTCTTGCTGTTCACTATTTACAATTTGCTTATCACGAAGTTGAGCAAGTTTTCTAGATGTATTCATATAAAAACCTGTACCAGCTGGAATTAACCTACCGACGATTACATTTTCTTTTAACCCTTCAAGCTTATCAACCTTTCCTGCAATAGCAGCCTCAGTTAATACTTTTGTTGTTTCCATAAATGAAGCAGCAGATATAAAAGAATTAGTTTGCAATGAAGCTTTGGTAATACCTTGCAATACACGTTCATAAACAACAGGAGCTTTACCTTCTTTAATTAATTTATCATTTAAATCATCGATAATAATTAAATCAACCAACTCACCTAGAGTATAAGTAGTATCACCAGGATCAACAACTTCAACTTTTTGTAGCATTTGTCTAATAATTACTTCAATATGCTTATCATCTATTTTAACTCCTTGTAGCCTATAAACAGCCTGAATTTGTTCCACCATATAACGAGCGAGCTCTTCAACTCCTAAAACTTTTAGAATATCTTGTAATACAGGATTACCATCAATAATCATGTCCCCGCCCTTAACGAAATCACCTTCATTAACCACAACATGCTTACCTTTAGGTAACATATATTCTATTGGATCTTCTCCACTGGCAGGGTGAAGCATAACACGCCTTTTAGATTTATAATCCTTACCAAATTCTATACGCCCATCAACTTCCGCAATTACCGCATGGTCTTTTGGTTTTCTTGCTTCAACAAGTTCAGCTACTCTTGGCAAACCACCCGTAATATCACGTGTTTTTGTCGATTCACGAGGTATACGTGCAAGAATATCACCAGCTGCTACTTCAGAGCCATTCTCAACACTAAGAACAGCATTAACAGGTAAATAGTATTTTGCATCTATACCATTTGCAACTGAAATTTTCTTACCATGATTATCAAGTAATTCAATACGCGGTCGCAAATCTGCGCCCCTAGAATATTGTTTAGATTCAATTACAACCTTACTTGAAATACCGGTCGTATCATCCATCACGTCACGTACAGATAAACCTTCTATCATATCTGTAAAAGACACTTTACCTGATTTTTCAGTAATAATTGGAATAGTATATGGATCCCACTCAGCTATTTTTTGCCCTTTTTCTACTAAATAACCATCATCAACTATTAACCTTGCGCCATAAGGAACCTTATGCCTTGAACGCTCATTACCTTTATCATCAATTAATAAAACCTCACATGAACGACTCATTACTATCTGACATCCTTCAGAATTGACTACTAAGTTCCTTCCAATGATTTTTATTTTAGCATCATAAGATGCTTCAACCGAAGAAATTTCTGCTCCTTTAGTTGCAGCACCACCAATGTGGAAAGTTCTCATCGTTAACTGCGTTCCTGGCTCACCAATCGATTGAGCAGCAATAACGCCTATCGCTTCACCAATTGAAACAATAGAACCTGTAGCAAGATCTCTACCGTAGCATTTTGCACATGTGCCAGAACGCACTTTACAGGTAAGTACTGATCTAACTTTCATTAAATCAAGCCCAGATTCTTCTATTTCATCTAATTTTTCTTCATCAATTAACTGTCCTGATTTAATAAGTAAGTTATTATTTACCGGATGATAAGTATCAACAGCTGCAGAACGGCCTAAAATTTGATCAGCAAGAGAAACCAATACTTCACCTCCGTCGATAATTGTTCTAACTTCTAAACCTTCCAATGTGCCACAATCTTCTTCCATAACAATGCAATTCTGAGCAACATCAACAAGTCTTCTAGTTAAATAGCCAGAATCAGCAGTTTTTAAAGCAGTATCAGCAAGACCTTTACGAGCACCGTGTGTAGAGTTAAAATATTCCCTAACTGTTAAACCTTCCCTAAAGTTCGAAATAATTGGCGTCTCTATAATTTCACCAGAAGGTTTAGTCATTAAACCTCTCATACCAGCAAGCTGCTTAATCTGAGCTGCAGAACCTCTAGCACCAGAAATAGCCATCATATGTATAGAATTCAGCTTTTGCTGACTATTTTTTTTATCATTTTGTACAGGTTGAGCTATGCCTTCCATCATATCAGATGCCACTTTATCAGTACAAGAAGACCAAGCATCAATAACTTTGTTAAATTTTTCACCAAAAGTAATTAAACCTTCTGAATATTGTTGTTCAAAATCATTAACTAATTTTTTTGTCTCATTTATATGTTGTATTTTAGAGCTTGGGATAACCATATCATCCATACCAAAAGAAATACCAGACTGACAAGCATATTTAAAACCAAGCTGCATAAGATGATCTGCAAATATTACAGTCGATTTTTGACCACAATAACGATACACCGCATCAATAGCGTTAGATATAGTTTTCTTAGTCATTTGCTTGTTCAATAACCTAAAATCAATGTTCGGATTATCATTAGGAAGTAATTCACCAAAAATTAATCTACCAGGAGTAGTATCAACAATATTATCTATAAATTCACCTTCAGAATTTAGCAATTTGATTCTATATTTTATTTTTGAATGCAAAGTTATTATCTTTTCATTCAGGGCAAATTCTAACTCCGCCATATCAGTGAATGTCATCCCTTCACCAGGCTCCCCATCCAATTCAAGCGTCAAATAATATAGGCCAAGCACAACATCTTTATCTGCAGAAATAATAGGCTTACCATTAGCAGGGCTTAAAATATTGTTTGTTGACATCATAAGCACTCTTGCTTCTAATTGCGCTTCAATAGAAAGCGGAATATGAACGGCCATCTGATCTCCATCAAAATCTGCATTAAACGCCGCACAAACAAGAGGGTGAAGCTGTATCGCTTTACCTTCAATCAATAGAGGTTCAAACGCCTGAATACCCAATCTATGCAAGGTTGGTGCCCTATTTAGCAGTACTGGATGCTCACGAATTACCTCTTCTAAAACATCCCAAACCTCAATTTTTTCAGCTTCAACAATTTTTTTAGCTGCTTTAATTGTAGTGGCGATACCATACATTTCAAGCTTCGAATATATAAAAGGTTTAAATAACTCAAGAGCCATTTTTTTCGGCAAACCACATTGATGCAATTTCAACTCTGGGCCAACCACAATTACTGAGCGGCCGGAATAATCTACCCTTTTACCAAGCAAGTTTTGCCTAAAACGACCCTGCTTCCCTTTTAACATATCACTTAAAGATTTAAGAGGCCTTTTATTTGAATTTTTAATCACCTTACCACGGCGGCCATTATCAAACAAAGCGTCAACAGACTCTTGCAACATTCTTTTTTCATTACGAATAATGATATCCGGAGCTTTAAGGTCTAACAATCTACGCAAACGATTATTTCTATTAATTACTCTTCTGTACAGCTCGTTTAAATCTGAAGTTGCAAACCTTCCGCCATCTAGCATGACAAGAGGTCTAATTTCAGGAGGAATAACCGGCAATACATCAATCACCATCCATTCGGGCTTATTATCTGAATTAAGGAAATCTTCAACTAATTTTAGACGCTTAGTTATTTTTTTCTTTTTTGTTTCAGAATTAGTTTCTTGTAAATCATTCTGCAATGTTACACTTAATTCTGGTAAATCTAAATCAGATAAAAGTTTTTTTACAACTTCTGCGCCAATCATTGCAACAAAACTATCTTCACCATGTTCATCCTGAGCATTAATATATGCATCTTCAGTAAGCAAATCACCTTTTTGAAAAGGAGACATACCAGGGTCAACAACAACATAATTTTCAAAATATAGAATCTTTTCTAGATCCTTCATTGCAATATCAAGTAAAGTACTAATTCTTGATGGCAAAGATTTTAAAAACCAGATATGCGCAACAGGAGCAGCAAGTTCAATATGCCCCATTCTTTCCCGTCTTACTCTTGAATTAGTAACTTCGACACCACATTTTTCACAAGTAATGCCCTTATATTTCATACGCTTGTATTTTCCACACAAGCACTCATAATCTTTTACCGGGCCAAAAGTTTTGGCGCAAAATAAACCATCTTTTTCTGGCTTAAAAGTACGGTGATTAATAGTTTCAGGTTTTGTAACCTCACCAAAAGACCACGACCTGATTTGCCCAGGACTTGCAATATTTATTTTTATTTGATCAAATTGCTGGGTATTACTTAATTGACCATAAAAATTAACTTTTGTTGACATAATGTCTTTTCCTCAAACTTAAAATCACCTGTTTTGTAATAAAAAATCAGCTCAAAAAATATTTAACTTATCAAACTAACACTTAAATAATCAATTTCTTATTCTACACCTTCTTCTAAACGAACATTTAAACATAAAGACCTAAACTCTTTTATCATTACATTAAATGACTCTGGAATACCAAATTCAAAATTACTATCCCCTTTAACCATAGACTCATAAACTCTAATTCTTCCCGCAACATCATCAGATTTAACTGTTAACATTTCTTGTAAAGTATAAGAAGCACCATATGCTTGCAAAGCCCAACACTCCATTTCTCCAAATCTCTGGCCACCAAAATGTGACTTACCACCAAGAGGTTGTTGAGTAACAAGACTATAAGGACCAATAGATCTAGCATGAATTTTATCGTCAACCAGGTGGTGTAACTTTAATATATATTTATAACCAACGGTTACATCGCGATCAAAATATTCTCCAGTTCTGCCATCAATTAAAGGTGACTGACCAGATTTATCTTTATCACACAAACCGAGCATATCCTTTACATGATCAACTTTTGCACCATCAAACACGGGAGTAGAAAAATGTACGCCTGTTTTAATCTTATTACAAAAATCAATTAATTCCTCTTTCTTCATTGCTTTAACTTGTTTTTCAACTTCACTATTAGCATAAATTTTGCAAACAAAATCTTTTAGTGCCGAAAGTTTATTATCATCCTGCCTCTGTTCTTCCAACATTTTACCAACTTTATGACCTAAATTTTTAGCTGCCCAACCAAGGTGAGTTTCCAAAATTTGCCCCACATTCATCCTTGAAGGCAAACCAAGAGGGTTTAAAACTACATCAACAACAGTCCCATCTTCTAAGAAAGGCATATCCTCTTCAGGCATAATACGCGATATAACGCCTTTGTTACCATGACGACCAGCCATTTTATCACCAGGCTGTAATTTATGCTTTGTAGCTATAAATACTTTAACAACTTTCAAAGCACCTTGTGGTAAATCATCACCATTTTGTATTTTTGCTATCTTGCTTGTAAAACGCTTATTTAGCTCATCTTTTTTCTCATCATATTGAGATTTAAGCTGTTCAATTTCACTCATTATCTTACTATCTTCAACGATCAATTGCCAATATTGGCCTTTTGAAAGGGTAGATAGCAATTCTTGGTCAATAACAGAACCACCTTTAACAGATTTAGGACCCGTAATCACTTTTTGCCCTTCTAAAAGTTTTTCTAAGCGCATAAAAACAAAATGATCAACTATAGAAATTTCATCCTCTCTATCTTTAGACAATTTTTCAATTTGTTCTTTTTCAATAGTTATAGCACGCTCATCCTTATCCACCCCTCGGCGTGACAGAACTCTGACTTCAACAACAGTTCCAGACACTCCAGGCGGCACATATAAAGAAGAATCCCTAACATCAGATGCTTTTTCACCAAAAATGGCTCTTAGGAGTTTTTCTTCAGGAGTCATAGGAGACTCACTTTTAGGTGTTACTTTACCAACTAAAATATCACCAGGCTTTACTTCGGCACCAACACGAATAATTCCTACTTCATCCAGATTTCTTAAACCTTCTTCGCTTATATTAGGCATATCTCTTGTTACTTCTTCAGGTCCAAGCCTTGTATCACGAGCAACAATTTCAAATTCTTCAATATGAATAGAGGTAAACACATCATCTTTAACAATACGCTCAGAAATCAAAATTGAATCCTCAAAATTATAACCACTCCAAGCAAGAAAAGCCACAAGAACATTCCTGCCAAGCGCTATCTCTCCATTATCAATGGCCGGCCCATCAGCAATAATTTCACCTTGTTCTACAACATCACCAATATTAACAAGAGGTTTTTGATTTATACAAGTATTATGATTTGATTTTTGAAATTTAAGCAATGAATAAATATCTACGGCCGGCCCACCAGTTTTCTTAGCAGTAGAAGTTCTAATAACTATCCTAGTTGCATCTACCTCTTCAACTATACCGTCACTTAAAGCAATAATAGCAGCACCAGAATCTCTTGCAACAAATGGCTCAATACCTGTACCAACTAAAGGCGCATCGGTTTGTACCAGCGGCACAGCCTGGCGTTGCATATTAGAACCCATTAAAGCACGATTAGCATCGTCATTTTCTAAAAATGGAATCAAAGAAGCTGCAACTGAAACAACCTGCATCGGTGTAACATCAATAAAATCTACCTCTGATAATGGAACAGTCACAAAATTGCCAGCTTCCACTCGACAATTAACCATCTCAGCTTTAATTTTACCATTGCTATCAATTTCCATATCAGCCTGGGCAATTTTATATTTGCCTTCTTCTATAGCTGATAAGTAAAACACTTCATCAGTGACAAAACCATCTTTTACTTTTCTATAAGGGCTTTCAATAAATCCATGTTTATTAATTCTAGCATATGTTGCCATTGAATTAATTAAACCAATATTTTGCCCCTCAGGTGTTTCAATCGGACATATACGACCATAATGAGTTGGATGCACATCACGAACCTCAAAACCAACTCTATCACGACTAACACCACCTGGGCCAAGTGCTGATAACCTCCTTTTATGAGTAATTTCAGATAGAGGGTTCGTTTGATCCATAAATTGAGAAAGTTGTGAAGTACTGAAAAATTCTTTAATTACAGATACTAAAACTTTAGAATTTATAAGATCGTGAGGCATAACAGCATCAATATCCACAACTGACATTCTCTCTAATATAGCCTTTTCTATTCGAACCAAGCCAATTCTAAATTGATTTTCTATCAGCTCGCCAACAGATCTAACACGTCTATTTCCTAAATGATCAATATCATCAACAGACCCTTTGCCATCTTTTAAATCAACAAGAATTTTTACTATCTTTTTAATATCATCTTTTGTAAGACAACTATTATTTTCATCTATATCAAGTTCAAGTCTCGCATTAATTTTAATTCGCCCAACTTCTGAAAGGTCATATCTTGTACTTTCAAAAAATAAACTATTAAAAAGATCAGTGGCAGCTTCAACGCTAGCTGGTTCACCAGGCCTTAAAACTCTAAATATATCAATAAGCGCGGCAGCCTGATCTTGATTTTTATCGGCAAACAAAGTATCTCTAATATATAGACCATCTGAATTAGATTCTTTAAGCAAAGAAAGAGCCTTAATACCGAGTTTATTTATAACCGAAGCTATCTCTTCTGTTATTTGTTCACCTATCTTAGCTAAAACTTCTCCACTTTCTTTATTAACTAAATCACTACCCAAATAATGTCCAATCAACCCTTCATTATTTACAACTATTTTGTTTAAACCAGATTTAGCAAATTTTTTAGCAAGCCTTGGAGTAATTTTTTGCCCAGCCTCTAATACAATCTCTGAAGTTTCTGCGTTTACTAAATCACGGCTTAGCCTATGAACACTAATCGTCTCAGGATCAAACTCAGCAACCCAATTTTTCTTACTTAACTTATATTCAGTAATTCCATAATAACTGGTTAAAATTTCAGCAGGAGTCATTCCTATCGCCATCAGCAAAGTCGTAATTGGCAATTTTCTTTTTCGGTCTATTCTGAAAAATATCGAATCTTTCGCATCAAATTCAAAATCAAGCCAGGAACCTCTATAAGGAATAACCCTAGCAGAATATAAAAATTTACCAGAAGAGTGCGTCTTCCCCTCGTCATTATAAAAGAAAACACCAGGAGATCTATGCATTTGAGAAACAACAACTCTTTCTGTGCCATTAATCACAAATGTACCAGTGCGAGTCATCAAAGGTAACTCTCCCATGTAAACTTCTTGCTCTTTTATGCCTTTGATCTCACGAGCACCAGTTGATTCATCAATATCCCAAACGCTAAGACGTAATGTTACTTTAAGTGACGCAACAAAACTAATGCCTCGCTGCAAACACTCGTCAACATCATATTTTGGCGCGTCAAAATCATATTTAACAAAATCTAAAATAGCAGTATCTGCAGGGTCTTTAACAGGAAATATGGACGCTAAAACCGACTGTAAACCTTTGTTTTGCCTCTCAGTTTTAGCAACCCCAAGTTGTAAAAAACTTGATTCATAAGAATTTTTCTGTATTTCAATTAAATTTGGTATGGAAGCAACCAATTTAATCTTACCAAAATTTTTCCTAACACGCCTATTCATGTGTAAAGATTGCACCATATAATCTCCAAATATTTCAACTATGTTACTACTTTTCAGAACAAAAGTACTTTTACAAAACAACTAAACAAGTATAAAACAAGATTTTTAGCCTGCAAAAAACTATTCTAAGTATTTTCAACCTAACTAAATAATGATTTAATTTATAATTTAATTTTGTATTTATTAAAACATCTACAAGGAAGTCAAGATTTTTTACAAACCAGCGCCTCCCTGCAAAATTCTCTATAATAAAAACAAAAAATAACTTAAATTAAATTAAATTATTTAATTTCAACTTTAGCACCAGCAGCTTCTAACTTAGACTGAATTTCTTCAGCTTCCGCTTTAGCAACAGCTTGCTTTAAAGGAGAAGGAGCGCCATCTACTAAATCTTTTGCCTCTTTTAAACCAAGGCCGGTAATAGCTCTAACAACTTTAATCACTTCAATTTTCTTATCACCAATTGAAGTAAGCACTACATCAAATTCCGTTTTTTCCTCTGCAGCAACAACCTCTCCAGCAGCAGGAGCAACCGCAGCAACAGGAGCAGCAGCTGAAACTCCCCATTTTTCTTCCAGTAATTTAGATAATTCTGCTGCTTCCATAACAGTTAAAGCAGAAAGTTCGTCTACCATTTTTTCTATTTTAGCCATAAAATCACCTCTTTGACTTATATAATTAAATTAAACGTTAGTTTTTGTCCGCATAAGCACGCACTACCCTAGCAACGCCCTCCGCAGGAGCCTTGATAACCCTTGCAAGATTTATCGCCGGAGCCTGTAAAACACCAACAATTTTACCTCTAAGTTGATCAAGAGATGGCAACTTAGCAAGCTGCTCAACTTCATCAACAGTTAGAATTTTTTCATTTACTATACCACCAATAATTTTTAAATTATCATTGGACTTAGTAAACTTAAACACCCCTTTAGCAGCAGCTACAGGATCAGTAGAATAAGCAATTGCCGTAGGCCCAGAAAACATCTCTGAATCATGCTCTAAATTTATATTCTTAGCAGCTATTTTAGAAAGCGTATTTTTTACTATTTTAAAAGAAGCACCCAAATCTTTTAACTCTTTACGCAAACTTGTAATCTCAGACACAGTAAGGCCATGATAATGCGTAATAATTATAGAACTAGAATCATTGTAAATTTTTTCTAACTCTGAAACAAACTCTCTTTTCTCTGATCTTAACACAATTATTTCTCCAAAATTTACTGCAATGTTGATAAATCAACTTTAATAGAAGGACCCATAGTAGAAGATAAATAAATAGATTTTAAATAAGTTCCCTTTGCTCCAGAAGGCTTAGCTTTAATCACTGAATCTATAAAAACCTCAGCATTTTTTAACAAATCATCCTCAGCGAAAGATATTTTGCCTATACCAGCATGCACAACACCAGCTTTCTCCACGCGATATTCAACCTGACCACTTTTGGCATTTTTAACAGCAGTTGCAAAATCAACGCTTACCGTACCAAGTTTAGGGTTAGGCATCAAACCTTTAGGTCCAAGGATCCTGGCAACTTGCCCCACTATACCCATCATATCAGGCGTCGCAATACAAACGTCAAACCCTATATTACCAGCTTTGATATCATCAATCACGTCAACAGAACCAGCTATATCAGCTCCAGCCTTTTTAGCTTCATCTATTTTATCATCCTTACATATCACCGCAACCTTAACATCTTTACCAGTACCAGCAGGCAAGGAAACCATACCTCTAACCATTTGATCAGAATGCCTTGGATCAACTCCAAGGTTAATAGCAACATCTAAAGTTTCATCAAAATTAACAAAAGCACCAGATTTTAGAGTAGAAATAGCATCTTTTAAAGTGCACTCCTTCATCTGATCAATAGCGCTTTTAGCATTTTTTATCTTTTTACCCATACTCAAACTCACCAAAATTTATAACAAAATTTTATAATTACTTGACTTTTATACCCATAGATTCGGCACTACCAGCAATAATTTTAGCAGCCGCTTGAATATCATTAGCATTTAGATCTTGCATTTTAATCTTAGCAATCTCTTCACAATCATCCCAAGTAACAGTACCAACTATTTCATCCTTCTTAGTAGCAGCAGAGCCTTTAGAAATCTTCGCAAACTTCTTTAAAAAGAAAGAAGCCGGAGGAGTTTTTGTTACAAAATCAAAACTCTTATCCACATAAACCGTAATCACTACCGGTATTGGCGTACCAGGCTCAAAAGAAGATGTAGAAGCATTAAAAGCTTTGCAAAACTCCATAATATTTACACCTTTTTGACCTAAAGCAGGACCCACAGGAGGCGCCGGATTAGCTTTACCAGCTGGAATCGTTAATTTTATATAACCACTAATTTTTTTTGCCATTTTTAATCACTCACCATATATTTTAGCTCTTTTTCACCTGGTTAAAACTCAACTCAATAGGAGTATTTTTTCCAAAAATTGAAACCAGAATCTTCAATTTTTCGTTTACCCCATCAACTTCTTCAACAACACCAAACAAACCATCAAAAGGACCGTCAGTAACTTCCACTTTATCAGCAATATTATACAATGCCGAAGAAGTAGCATTTTCTTTTTCCGACTCTAACTGTTCAAAAATTCTTTTAACCTCAACATCACTCATAGGTTTAGGTTTAGTTTTACTACCTAAAAATCCCGATATTTTGGGGACCCCTTTAACCAAATGCCAAGAATCATCATTCATCACCATCTTAATCAAAATATAACCAGGCATAAATTTCTTCTCAGTTTTAACCTGCTTACCTCGCTTTAATTCCTGTACCTCAAAAACAGGCACAACTATATCTTTAAAATAATCAGACATATTTTTTTTGGTAATCTGATCCAATAAATTACGTTTCACACCATTCTCAGAACCGGAAACAGTGTGCAATATATACCATTTAGCTTCCATATACTCTTTCACCAAAAAACATGTTACTTACCAATATTAAGCAACAATTGTATTAAATTATGAATACCATAATCTAAAAAAGAACTCACCAAACTAAACAACAAAACAGCTAATAGCACAACAAACGTGGATGTTATAAGTTCTTTTTTTTCTGGCCAAACAACTTTTTTAGCTTCTTGCTTCACCTGATCAAAAAATTTATATATATTAGTACTTTTCATTGCTATTTTGCTTTTTAGCTTAAATTTATATCCCAAGTGGCAGGAGCGACAGGAATTGAACCCGCAACCTCCGGTTTTGGAGACCGGCGCTCTACCAATTGAGCTACACTCCTATCATATTCTATTCAATAATTCAAGCAATTTATTAAAAATTATACCAACTTAAACTAAATTGTGTCAAACTATCACCCTCCTTGCTGCTTTAATAAAATCTCATCGACTATATTCTTAGGAACCTGAGAGTAACCACTTAAATCCATAGAAAAACTAGCTCTACCTTGAGACTGAGATCTAAGAGTACTCACATAACCAAACATTTCTGCCAAAGGCACCTGAGCCGTAATAACTTTTGCATTCCCTCTATCTTCCATACCAGCAACCTGCCCTCTTCTGGAATTCAAATCACCAATAATATCTCCCATATAATCTTCAGGAGTAACAACCTCAACTTTCATAACAGGTTCAAGTAATTTAGGGCCAGCCATAGGCATCCCTTCTCTAAAAGCAGCTTTAGCGGCTATCTCAAACGCTAACACACTAGAATCTACATCGTGAAAAGCACCATCAACCAAAGTAGCTTTAAAATTAATCATTGGATAACCAGCAACAATACCAGTTTCTTTAATCGCTTTAAGACCCTTCTCAACACCAGGGATATACTCTTTTGGAACAGCTCCACCAACTATTTTACTCTCAAAAACAAAACCCTCTTCAGAATCTAAAGGTTCAAATATCAACTTAACCCTTGCAAATTGCCCAGCTCCACCAGATTGCTTTTTATGAGTATAATCAACCTCATAAGATTTAGTTATAGTTTCACAATAAGCAACTTCAGGCGCACCAACGTCAGCATCCACTTTGAATTCACGCTTTAATCGATCAACTATAATTTCAAGATGCAATTCACCCATTCCACTAATATTAGTTCTACCACTATCATCACTTGACACCCTAAAAGAAGGATCTTCTGCAGCTAATTTTTGCAAAGCAAGAGACATTTTTTCCTGATCAGCAGTAGATTTAGGCTCCACAGCAAGCTTAATAACTGGCTCAGGAAAATCCATCCTTTCTAAAATAATATCACCACCAATAGAACAAAGAGTATCACCCGTGGTAGTATTTTTCAAACCAGCAATAGCAACAATATCACCAGCAACAACTTCTTTAACATCTTCACGATCATTAGCATGCATCAAAAGCATACGACCAACTCTTTCTTTAACATTTTTTACAGTGTTAATAACCGTAGAACCTGCCGTTAATTTACCAGAATAAACTCTGGCAAAAGTTAAAGAACCAACAAAAGGATCATTCATAACCTTAAAAGCCAAAGCAGCAAAAGGACCATCAATCACATTCTTAAGCTTCTTTTCTTCACCAGTATTTTTATCAACAGCATTAGTATCAGCCACATCAACCGGAGAAGGTAAATAATCAACAACAGCATCAAGTAAAGGTTGCACGCCTTTGTTCTTAAAAGCAGAACCACAAGTTATAGGAACAAATTTATTAGCAAGAGTCCCCTTTCTTATACAAGACTTAATCTCACTTTCAGAAAGTTCTTCACCAGCAAGATATTTCTCCATTAAATCATCATCAAATTCAACAATATTATCCAACAAAGCAGCCCTATACTCCTCAGCCTTATCTTTCATATCAGCCGAGATATCTTCATATACAAATTCAACCCCAAGCGAGCTCCCCTTCCAAATAACCGCCTTCATCTTAACAAGATCAACAACACCAGCAAAACTATCCTCATTACCAATAGGCAATTGAATAACTAGCGGAACAGCACCAAGCCTATCCTTAATCATTTCAACACATCTGTAAAAATCAGCACCCATTCTGTCAAGCTTGTTAACGAAACACATTCTTGGAACTTTATATTTATCAGCTTGACGCCAAACAGTTTCAGATTGAGGCTCCACACCAGCAACACCGTCAAACACAGTCACAGCACCGTCTAACACCCTCAAAGACCTCTCAACCTCAATCGTAAAATCCACGTGTCCAGGTGTATCAATAATATTAATCCTCTTGTCATTCCAAAAACAAGTAGTTGCAGCAGAAGTAATTGTAATCCCCCTTTCCTGCTCTTGTTCCATCCAATCCATAGTAGCTCCACCCTCGTGAACCTCCCCTATATTATGAGATTTACCCGTATAATAAAGAATACGTTCTGTAGTGGTAGTTTTACCAGCATCAATATGAGCGCAAATACCAATATTACGTACATCAGATAATTCGTGTTTTTTAGCCATGTATCATTTACCTTTGTGAAGTTCTTTGAGCAAAGTGAGCAAAAGCTTTATTAGATTCAGCCATTTTGTGAGTATCCTCTTTCTTCTTAATAGCTACCCCCCTATTATTAGCAGCATCAAAAAGCTCTTCTGATAACTTCTCTACCATACTACGACCAGAGCGCTTTAAAGCGGCACTAATAACCCATCTAGTCGCAAGAGCATAACCCCTTTTCTCTTGAACAGGAGAAGGTACTTGATAATTTGCACCACCAACTCTTACAGAAGTAACCTCAAAATAAGGTTTAACATTATTCATTGCATCAATAAACACTTTTAAAGGATCAGAAGTATGTTTTTTTTCAACCCTTTCAAAAGCTTGATAAACAACTTTTTCTGCAACGGATTTTTTTCCATCCCTCATAACATTATTGATAAAACCAGCCAGCAAAACACTCCCGTATTTTGTATCAGGCCTTATAACTCTTTTAACTGCTGCATGACGACGCGACATTTTTACCTACATCTTAATTATTAATTAACCTTTTGCAGAAGCGCCATAACGAGAACGACCCTGCTTTCTCCCCTTAACACCCTGAGTATCAAGAGCTCCGCGAACAATGTGATATTTAACACCAGGCAAATCAGGAACTCTACCACCTCTAACAAGAACAGCAGAGTGCTCCTGCAGATTATGCCCCTCACCAGGAATATAAGCATTCACATAATAACCATTGCTAAGACGAACCCTAGCCATTTTACGCAAAGCCGAATTAGGCTTTTTAGGCGTCACTGTTTTCACAGCAACACAAACACCCTTTAAAAAAGGATTGCTTTCTAATGCGGGGGATTTTGTTTTTTGTATTTTAGGCTTCCTACCTTTTCTAACTAACTGATTGTTTGTTGGCATTTATTAAACCATATTCTAATTGTTTCTAATCAAAAAAATCAAGCTACTACGAGAATTAGCTTCAAAATTTATCAAAATTCTTGAGAACTATAGTCAACTTTTTAACCAAAAGCAAGGATTTTATACAGAAATTTATAAATATTTTTAGCGCTTGAATATTTAGTATTTCTCATTGGCTTACAAATATAAACTCTGAAGAACATCTAATTTTTCAACAAAATCAATCAAATATCAAGCACATTTAGAAAAAAAATTATAATGACTCTGCATTGGCAAATATGGATAATATAAATTAATATTGAACCCTGGATTTTTTTTAAAATTAATATATAGTCTTTCTTGAATTATGAATATTTTTAGCAAGATTATATTAGTTATATGGATCATATATTTGATTTTATTGAATTTTTAAACGAATTTTATTGGAGCTATCTAGGATGGTTAATTATTTGCCTATCGGGCCTATATTTTACCATCTGTTCAAAAGGCCTGCAATTTCGCCTTATTGCTAATTTTGGTAAAAATATAAAAGAAATATTCATCGAAGGCGGAAATAAAAAAAATGCTGGAATCCACCCTATTAAGCTTTACTTTGCCTCTGTTGGTGGAATGATTGGTCTTGGCAATATCACTGGCATCGCAACAGCTTTGATGATTGGCGGCCCCGGTAGTATTTTTTGGACAATAATAGCCTCAATATGCGGTATGTTAATTAAATATTCAGAAATTTACCTAGGAGTTAAACACCGAGTAATAAACGAGCAAGGAGGGTATGATGGAGGCCCAATGTATTATCTAAAAGCAGCTTTTAATAGTAATTTTATTTCCTATTTAGCAGCATTTTTAATATGCTTATATGGAGTTGAAGTATTTCAATTTGTAGTAGTTGTCGAAAGGCTTGAATCTAATTTTGAAATAAATAGATGGTTTATAATTTTTGGCTTACTTAGTTTAGTTATATATAGCTCTATAGGAGGCGTAAAAAGACTTGCTAATATCACTACAATGATCATGCCTTTATTTATGATAACTTATATTTTTATTTCAAGTTACATTATTATTATGAATGCCTCAATCATACCCGAGTTTTTTGCTAAAGTCATTGCCTCTGCTTTTAAAGGACAAAGTCAAATTGGTGGTTTTGTTGGTGGGGGCATGATTATTGCAGCATATCAAGGGATTTCAAAAACGATTTATTCAGGAGATATCGGCATAGGTTATGATTCGATAGTCCATAGTGAAACAAGAATTGTCAACCCTAGAAAACAGGCTACGCTTGCTGTTTATGGCCTGTTAACTGACACGATAATATGTCTACTTACCAACACTATGCTTGGTGTTACCGGCGCTTGGTATAGCTTAAATCATTTAAGCGCAACAGAAGCGGTTTCAACCACCATATCGGGCTATTTCCCTTATAGTAACTTATTCATAACTTTGTTATTATTTGTTGCTGGCTTCACCACCATGATCTCATATTTGACTACGGGGATAAAATGCTCAAAATACATCAACAAGCGTTATGGTAAAATAATTTATTTATCATATGCTATTTTTGCTTTTATTTTCTTTTGTAATTTCACCGCAGACAAGGTAATAATAATAATGAGCCTCCTGAGCGGTTTGTTGGTTTTACTAAATATAGCAGGTATAATCAGTCTAAAGAGAGATATTAATTTTTTTCAACAGAAAAAATCAGATTAATGATAAAAATCGCACCTTCTATATTATCAGCAGATTTTGCAAAATTAGGAGTTGAAATAAAAAAACTTGAAAATTCCGGAGCAGATCTACTTCACATTGACGTAATGGATGGTCACTTCGTGCCTAATTTAACATTTGGCCCACCTGTTATTTATAAGCTCAGATCGCATACAAAATTGCCATTTGACGTCCATTTAATGATCAAAAATCCAGAACAATCGATAAAAGAATATATTAAAGCTGGCGCTGATTTTATAACTATACATCCAGAAGCAACAAGCGATTTACAAAAAATTATAAGCTTAATAAAAACAAATGGAGCAAAAGTTGGTATATCATTAATGCCAACTAGTAATATAGAATTATTACACAATATTATAGATCAAATCGACTTAATCTTAATAATGTGTGTTAACCCTGGCTTTGGTGGCCAAAAATTTATAGCATCTCAATTAAATATGATTAAAGAAGTCAGAGAACTAGTTGCAGGAAAAAAAATTGAGATCTCAGTTGATGGTGGTATTAACGCAGATACAGCAAAATTATGCATACAAAATGGCGCAAATATTTTAGTCTCTGGTAGTTTTATATTTAATGGTGATTACCAAAATAATATTGCTGCTTTAAAAAAATGCCACTAAGATAAAAGAAAAAAATTAAAGATCATGGCTGATAATTTAATAGAAATTTCTTCTATCACAAAAAGCTATAAGAAACCAAATGATGGAACTCAAATAATACTTGATAATATTGATTTTTATCTCAAAGAGGGTGAAATACTTGCTATAGTTGGTAAATCTGGCTGTGGAAAATCTACTTTATTAAAAATAATCGCTGGACTTAATGATTCCACAAAAGGAGCAATAAAGTTAAGCGATAAAATTAAGGATAAAGATTTTGCTATTAGCATGGTGTTTCAAACTTTTGCTCTTTTCCCCTGGCTTACAGTCCTTGAAAATGTTGAACTTGGCCTTGAATCCCTAAAGCTTACAAAATCAGAAAAAAGTAAAAAAGCGATAGAAGCAATAGATCTAATAGGCCTTGATGGTTTTGAAACAGCAATGCCCCGTGAATTATCAAGCGGTATGAAACAAAGAGTTGGTTTTGCTAGAGCATTAGTTGTTAACTCAGAAATTTTACTTATGGATGAACCATTTTCAGCACTGGACGTGCTAACTGCAAATAGTTTAAAAAATGATTTTTTAAACTTATGGAATGATAAAAAAACAAATTTGAAATCCGTATTAATTGTCACTAAAAGTATAGAAGAAATTGTAGAAATGGCTGACCGGGTATTAATTTTTTCTTCAAAACCTGGCAGCATCGCATCTGAAATTAAAATTAATTTAGCAAGACCAAGAATCCAAAATAGTGCAGAATTTCGGGAAGTGGTAGATAATATTTACAGTGAAATTGTGTCTGCTGATGAAACAATAATTAAAAAGAAAAAACAAAATATTGCTGATAATTTAATTTTTTCATCGCCAAACCAACTAGCTGCAACGGCAGCACTACTTTTATCACCGCCTTACGAGGGACAAGGGGATATAGCAGAACTAGGAGGAGCTCTAAATATTGATAATTTAGATATGATTCATGCAGCTGAGGATTTAAATATCCTAAAATTAGCTACAACCAAAGAAGGGGAAATTACTTTAACACAAATTGGCATAAATTTTGCTGAAGCATTAATTAATGAGAGAAAAGCAATTTTTGCGCGGCAATTAATAACTAACGTACCGTTAGCAAGTTATATTTTAAATATTTTAAATGAAGCACCAGATAATATAGAATCAAGGAGGCGTTTTGAAAATGACCTAAAAAATTATTTTTTGCCTGAAGAAGCAGCTAAAGCAATAGAATCTATCATAACAGCCGGGCGATACGCAGAAATATTTACTTATAATAATAATAAACAAACATTTAGTTTATAAAATCAAGTTTAAAATAGCCGAGTTATTATTTGCCAAACAGCACCTAAGGTGCTAGCCTTTTTAAAATTTCTTCCCGCTCTAATAAAGGCAATAAATTCTTAAGCTCAGGACCAGATTTTAAACCCGTTAAAGCAAGCCTCAGTGGCATAAAAAGTTCTTTTCCTTTTTTACCTGATTCCTTAGAAATTTGTTTTGTCCAATCACTCCAACTATTTTCATCAATTTTTTCAGGTAGTGTTTTAGCAGCAATTGATAATAAATCATAATCTAAATTATCAATTTTATTATGGTTTTTGCATAAATTCCACCAATCCATAATATCAGATAATTTTCGTAAATTTGGACGCACAGCAAGCCAAAAATTTTCATCTAGATCAGCTAAACCCATTGATTTTAATCGGCCTTGAACGTCAGAATATTCAAAATTAATAACCAATTTATGATTCAGCAATTCAAGCTCCTCTGACATATATGTTGTAGGGCTTTTTGAATAAGCTGTAAGTTCAAAATGTTTAATTAGATCCTCCATTTTGCGACAAGGCAACAACTTATTTGTTGAACCAAGAAAAGTAAAAAAACTATTAATTGCCATAGCTTCTAAATCATGCTCCACTCTTAGAGAACGAATCTCAAAACCACCTACACGTTTTGAAATTTTATCATCCTTACTTTTAACTAAACTTAAATGAGCAAAATTCGGTGATCTAGCACCCAGTGCTTCAAACATTTGTGCTTGAATTGCAGTATTACTAACATGATCTTCTCCCCTAATAATATCAGTTATTTGATATTCTATATCATCAACAGTAGAGCATAACATATAAGTCATTGAACCATCAGCTCTTATTATAACTGGATCACTTAAATTATTACCCTGATATGAGATTCTACCTTTTATTTTATCGTGCCAACTAATAGTTTTATCTTCAACTAAAAACCTATAATGGGCCCTTCGGCCATTATTTTCATAATTTTTTTGTTGTTCAGTATTAAGTTTTAAGCCCGCCCTATCATATATAGGGGGCATACCACGTGAAAGCTGTAATTTTCTTTTTACCTCAAGCTCCTCAGATGTTTCATAACACGCATATAACCTACCAGAAGATATTAAAGCTTTTTTGGCTTTTTCATACTTAGCTAATCTGTTACTTTGATAAAAAATTTCATCCCAATTTAAACCAAGCCATTTTAAATCTTCTATTATTGCTTCTTTATACTCATTTTTACTACGTGCTTTATCTGTATCATCTATTCTTAAGATAAATTTACCATTATGTTTTTTAGCATAAAGCCAATTAATAATAGCCGTTCTCATATTACCAACATGAAGAAAACCTGTAGGAGATGGAGCAAATCTAGTAATAATTTCACTCATTATAATTAATCAATTTGATTTATAATATTCATTTTTCATATTAACCAGAATAGGCTTTCTATTAAATAACATGACTGTTAGTTTGTATAAGAATGAACGCAGCCGAGATCTCCTCTATTTTTAAATAAAAACTAGGCTATCAATCAGATACGCTTAGACTCCACCGATTATACTCATATAATTTGTTATGAACTGGCGGACAGGGTGGGATTCGAACCCACGGTACGGTTACCCGCACGCTAGTTTTCAAGACTAGATCCTTAAACCACTCGGACACCTGTCCATACTCGCCTTTATCTATCTTTTAATAGACACATAGTTGATATCAGAAAACTTAACTTATTTCAAGATAAAAATCACCATATTAAACGATAATTTATTACTACATAAATTATGTTATTTAGCTAGCTCTATTAATTTAACAATCTGTGTGTTATTTCTTGCTCGAGCAATATCAATTGGCGCTAGGAATTGATCATTACGCTTAGACATATATATCCCTCTTGTGAGCACAAATTTTGCTGCCAAATAATTATCATACATAGCAGAAATATGCAGCAAATTATTGCCCCTTTTATCTGTAAATTGTAATATAGGATAATAATCTAACAAATTAATTAATTTATAAATCTGATTCTGCTCTATTGCTGCAATTGCCTCTTCAAAAGCTCCGTAAGACTCTTCTTTAGTTGGTTTAATAAAATCATCATCATAAGTTTTGATAAAGCTATTAATGGCAAGACGTGATGGTTCATTTTTAACAATCTCATAATTAGCCCAAAAAATTGGCACATAAGAGCTAAAATCAATTAAACTTAAATAAGCTTCATTAGTTATTTCACCAAGAACTATATCATCATTAGGTAATTGTAATACTTGAGCTTCATCGGTAACAAACTTAAGTTGAGTAGAATCAAGGTTTTGTTTCATAGCTCCAATATTATTTGGTATCAACTCATCATCATTATTTTTTATCATTTCTTCTTTTGGGATTTGCGGTAAATTATTAGCTTTATTTAAGCGTTTTTGTAATTCTTTTCTATATTTTGCTACTTTCGACTCCGGGGAAGATTCTATTTGTTGATCCATGACATCTTTAGCAAAAGGAAACTCAAGCTTCTCTTTTTTATTATCATCATTATTTTTATCAGCTATATCAGCATTTTCTGGACTAAATTCTAAAATAGGTAATTTTTCTTCGGGAACAGAGTTATCAGCAAATTCTTCATCTATATTTTCTAAACCCAGTTCTTCCTCTTGCGCAAGATCTTCTTCATCAAACTCAAATCCTTCTGGCAATTTGAGCTCATCATCATTATTTTCCTCTGCATCAAAGATATTAATTGCTTGTGCTGGTCTTCTAATTTCTAAAATTTCTGATGATTCGGCTAATTCTTGTTGCAAATCGATATTTTTTTTCTGCTTATTTGTAACCTCTTCTATTACTTCTTTTTTTGCTGGTTTTTCTTCTTCCAACTCTCCATTACCCAGACCAATCAAATTTAAAAATTTATGCCAATAAGATACCTCCTTTTCCTTGGACTCAGAAACATCCAAAGAAACGCTGCCGGGCAACGGGGGTGGTGTGCCACTATCTGCTAAAACCAATAAAGGCTTTATCGTTAATAGAAAAATAGAAAAAAGAATCAAAATATATTTTTTCATAATTTTTACTCTAAAATCGCCTCTTATATTAAGTCACCTTTTATGATTTTTTGGTATTAATTTTCTTATTTCTTCAGCGATAATTTTTTCAACTAACCCGGGTAAATTTTTATCTAACCATTCCCTTAATAGCGGAGTAATTAATTCAGTAATCATTACATCTAAATTATTTTTGGGCGTATCATAAGAATAATTATTTAGATTTTTTACAAAAGAATTTATTTTTTCTGAAGATTTTTTAAAAGCCTCTTCAGAAACAATTTTACTACCATCTTCCTCATATTCCTCATCTTCCTCATATTCCTCAATTAGCTCTAATACTGAATTATCTTCTTCATTCAAATATTGCTCTGCAGGAGGTTTTTTTGTATTTTGGTACGTCTCTTTTTCATCAATAACATTTTTGATAGAACGCAATATATCCTCAAGCTTTTGCTCTTCTTCTGGTGGCTTATTTTTTAAATTCATTATCGTTAAAAACCCACTATTTTTAATTTAATGTTTCTAAATTCTTTATCCGGATCAAAACATTGTACAGGAAGCTTCATTCTATGAGCAGTTAAATCACCCATCAAAGATTTAATCCTATAGCTTGCTAAAAGCAATTGTTTCTGAGCTTCAACTTTTGAATATCTAGCATTATTCAGCCTTTCTTCAAAAGTTAACACGTCAATTATTGTTTTTGAACCAAGCATTTCCTCCTGCAATATTCCCTCATATGCTATTGATGCAGAACTCACCCCTTGAAAAGTAGCAGCAAGGCTATTTTTCGCCGCATCATAAGCCTCCCACGCAGCTTTACACTGAGATTTTATTTGCTTCATTTGGCCATTAAATTGGATGATTGCTTTTCTAGTCTGATGTTTACCCCTTCTAATATCTGAATATTCTGCACCACCCCTTGATAAAATAGGAACATTAACAGATAAAGTAGCTGTTGTACTTTCATTATTAATATTAGAATTAAACCTATTTTCTGGCAAATATTCATTGGTGCCTTTACGAATCGTTACGGCAACTTTAGGCAAAAGAGCGCCTTTTAAAGCATACTCACTTGCTTTTGCAGCCTTGGTAGTATGATGCGCAGCAATCAAGCTTGGGTTTGCAGCAATAGCTTTTTCTATAAATTCATCTAATGTTTTTGGCATACCAAAAGCTTCAGATGGCATGCTTATATTCACAGGATCAAGCGCAAATACTTTAGTAAATTCTGCCTTAGTAGCTTCAAAATTAGCTTCATTTTGTGACTGAGTAGCTTGCGCATTTGCTAAACCAGTAGACGCAGTAGCTACTTCAGTTTCAGTGGACTCACCAAGCCTGAATCTCTCTTTCATTGCCTCAAGCTGTGCTTTGTTTGATTTAACACTAATTTTTGAAATCATATATTTTTCTCTTGCTTCAACACAATCTACATAAGTACCAATTTCTCTGAATATAACATCTTGCTCTTTAGCATAATAACTATTTTTAGAAGCTCGAAATGCAGATTGAGCTGCTTTCATTTCAGCCACGCTACTACCACCATTAAAAACCTGTTGCTCTAATGTTATAGCCTTTGTATATCTTGAATTATCAGTTGTAATTGCATCAGCCAAGTTAGCATCAATGCTACTCCCTTTCCTAGAAACTAAACTATCCGTAGCAGAAAATTCAGCAAATATTTTAGGCATAAAATTAGCCAAAGCACGCGGAAATCTTTCTATTTCATCCAAATAATCGGTCCTAATTATTTTTAAATCCTCATGATTTTGGTAACCGCTAATGAGCGCTTCTTCTAAAGTAACGGCAAACGTAATAGAGGCATTAAAAAAAATTAACACTGATATTAGAAACTTAAATTTATACATTAGACAAAACCTTGTTCTCTTTAATATAAACAACAATTCATTAGAATATATTATAACAAATGTTAATCATAGATCCGTGATCACTATCGCTCCTGATATTTTTATTAACTGTGTCAATGAAGTACTCATCATATTAAAATCATTACTCTAAACTGAAGATAAACTAACGCAATAACTTATTATAAACGTAGAATAATAATATGAATTATAAAAACATATTAGAAGTATTGTTATGAAACATCAACATAATCAATTAGACAGAAAAACACAAGAAGAATCACTAAATAATTTGCTTTTAGCAACTGATATAGTTTCTAAATCAGATCAGGAAACCTTGATGGAGCTGCTAGATAAGGAAATGGAAGCTGGTGAATTTCTTATACAATTTGCTCAAGATTTACCCATAGCAGTCAATAACAGCACTAAGATCTTTGAACAAAATCTTTTAGAGGCAGATTTAAAGGAAGAAGAGAAAAGAAAAACTAATGAAATATTGCGCGATACTATATTAATGCAAGTAGAAAAAATCGCTGCTAAGGCTATTGAAAATATTCAAAAAGGTGAAGGTGTTTTATATAATATGGTACTTAGCGAACGAGTAATTGATATTCTTGATATAATTCAAGATTTCAAAAAGAAGCTAGATAAAATATTACCCATACCATCTGATCAAATACTAAAATTAGCCTCTCCAGTTTTAATTGCTGCTGTTGGCACTGTTGCCCCTGGTATTGCAATTGGTTTAAAAACAAGCGGTATTATTGAAAAAGCTGCTAATTTTTTGGATAGTAAAAATTTGGAAAAAACTATGAATAAGATGAAAGATGATCTTGCAAAAATTAGGGAGGATAAAAAATTTGATTTTGTTGGTCAAACGCTTGCACTAGTTAACGAGCTTGATATTTCTTCAAAAACCATTAATGCCTTTGGTTTAAATGATGATAAATTAAAAAATATTGTTAACCAAGCAACTAAAAATCCCCAAATCAAAGAGTTTATGCAAGAAGCTAGTAAATATGCTGAAAAAATATTACCAAAGAACGATAAAGATATTGATGAAAATTTAAATATCGTTAAAAAATCAGTATTAGAAATATTAAAAGAAAAGAAAATCTCTGAAGAAATTAGCAAAAAGGTTATGCAGCAGATGGATAAGAGTTGCGCTGAAGCTAAAAACATGATGAAAGCAGCTACCGATCCTAAATTAGGGTTTTTTGATAAAATAGCAGCGCAAACAAAGGGCGCTGAAGCCTTAATGAAAGCTTCAAAAGATATAAATTCTGTAATTAAAAAAGAAATGCCAGATCAAAAAATAGTAGCAGATACAATAGTAAAGACTATCAAAAATAAAATAAACTCAGAATTAGAAAAGAATGTAACAAAAGGTTTAAATAACATGATTAACCAGGTTAAAGACCCTAAAATAAAAGATTTTGTGAAAAAACATCTTGGCGCTGGTCATGCTAATTTAATATCAGTTGAAAAAATATCTAAAGGCGCTGGGACATCAATCAGTAAATAATATATGTTATTTAGTTGCTATTAGATCTGGCAGTCAAGACTTAAACGACAATCAGATCTAATATCTTATAGTCTGTCAGATCAAATGTTCTCTCTTGCATCGCGTGTAAGTATCAAACTCAGGAGTCATAAATCATTGGAATTCACCCCAATATTAGACCAAATATTATTCAAAATGGCGAACTATTATGTTTTATGTTTATTTAGTTCGTTCAATTATATTAACTGGAGATAATTAATATTAGTCAAAGTTATTTTTTTGTTATTTTATTATTTTGTTAAACAATAATAAAAATAACATGTTAGGATCTCTTCTATCTTCGGTTGGCGGAAAAATTGGTCAATATTTTGGTGGTGGTATTTTGTCAACCATTGGCAGATATGCAGGAAAACAATTAGGTAAATATCTTCAACAAAAATGGTTTCATAAAAAACAAACATTCCATAAATACGCTAATATTAAAGAAAGTTTTAGTTTATCTACTGCAACTTATGGTGCAGCTATTCCGCTTATATTTGGTAAAGCAAGAGTAAGGGGCAAAATTATTTGGACTAATGATGTTAAAAATGAAGAAAGCACAAGCTCTTCTTCAACATATTTTCCAAAAACTGGCATTTTACCTCTGCCAAAAGTAAAAAGATCAACAACATATAAAACTGACTATGATTATTATTTATCATTTGCAATGTGTATTTGTGAAGGTGAAATATCGGAAATTAATCGCATCTGGAATGGCGATGAGCTTGTTGATATCAGTAATTATAAATTTAGACTTTATAAAGGGAAACAAGATCAAATGCCAGACCCTATCATAAATGCCCAAATGGAAGGAAAAGCTCCAGCATTTCGTGACCTTGCTTATATTGTCTTTGAAGATTTACCACTTAGGGATTTTGATGATATGATTCCCAATTTATCATTTGAAATTACCAGGAAACCTAATATACCACATAGTAATATGGTCGAAGATATGGTTGAATCAATGATTATGATCCCAGGTTCTGGGGAATATGTATATGACACTATATTGCAGTATAAAGAGATATTAGTAGAAAATAACTCTGTAATAAGTAAAAAATTATTAAATTCACATAATATTTATAATTTACCTAACAGTATCCAAAGCTTAAATCAGCTTAGTAATGTATGTGAAAATATTAAATGGATCGCCCCTGTAGTTTGCTGGTTTGCTAATAGCATGGATTTAAAAGAATGTTTGATCCGCCCTGCAGTGGAATTTAAAGATGAATATGTCAGATTTAGCGAAGAATGGGAAGTCGGTAATTACAATAGAGAAAATGCCTATGAAATACGAAAAGATAAAGAAAATAATCCTATATATGGTGGTAGTATCAATGATAATAGCATAATTAGATATTTAACTGAACTAAAAAAACGTAAATTCAATATCATGTTTTATCCAATGTTTTTTATGGATGTGGACATGAAACCATGGCGTGGACATCTAACAGGAAATTTTAAAAATGTAGAGAATTTCTTCAATAAAAAATATGGCTATAATGAATTTATCTTACATTATGCTAATTTAGTGAAACATCATGTAGATGCTTTTATTATTGGTTCGGAATTAATTGGTTTAACAAAAATTAAAGATAGCAATAATAATTTCCCTGCCGTGCATGAATTAATAAAGCTTGCAGCAAAAGTAAAACAAATTGTTGGACCAAAAGTTTTAGTTTCTTATGCAGCTGATTGGTCAGAATTTCATCACACTGACGGGGGGTGGTATAATTTGGATCCCTTATGGGCTTCAAAAAATATAGATTTTATTGGTATTGATGCTTATTTTCCGATCACTAATACAGAAAATTCTGGTATTACTGATAAAGAAATTGAAGTTGGCTTTTCATCTGGAGAATGCTACGATTATTACATAGACTGGAAAACAAAAGAAAAACACCCACTTGAAGCAAAATATGCTTTGAAAAATATAAAATATTGGTGGAATAACAAGCATCAAAATCCTGATAAAAAATTCACTCCATGGGAACCAAAATCAAAAAAAATTTGGTTTACCGAATTTGGCTTCCCATCAATTAACAAAGCACCTAATCAACCAAATGTATTTTTTGATCCCGTATGTTCTGACGGTGGAGCACCAAGATATTCAAATGGTGAAGTAGATTTTTCAATTCAAAGAAGATGCATCAGAGCTTTTATTGAATATTGGAGCAAAGAAGAATATATCGATAATTTATTTTTATGGACATGGGATGCAAGGCCCTACCCTGCATGGCCTCATATGGATATATGGAAAGATGGTAACCTTTGGGAAAAAGGACATTGGGTTAATAATAAATTCGGCATTTGCAGTATTGCTGGCATTATTCTTGAAATATCAAAAAGATGTCGATTAAATCTTGAAAATATTGAAGTAAAAAATATTGATGAAGTAATTGAAGGGGTTATTTTTAATAACCAAACAACAGGTACAGATGCGATAAATACGCTAAGGAGCTCATATTTCTTTGATATTAGCGCAAGTAAAAATCAAAAAATCACCTTTATGAAAAGAGGTCAATCAAAGCCCATCAAAATAAATGCTGAAGATTTAGTTAAACTATCAGATAATAGCTATATTAATGAAACTATTATCTCTAAGGAACAAATAGTAAGTAAAATAGACATATATTTCCAAAATCAATTACAAGATTATATGACTAATTATCTTTATGTTAATAGTGAAAATATATCTAATAAGCAAAATGTTAGTTTACACCTTCCCTTCGTTATATCTTCAGAAGAAGCTTCTAGGATAGCTCACATGATTTTAAAAAATGCTGCAACTGAAAATAAAATATTACAATTTAAACTGCCTATTAGCTATTTTGATATTGAATCTACTGATTTTATTTCATTAAAATATCATGGTATAAATTATCATTTACGTATTGTTAGAATAATTTTTAGCAATTTGGTTATGGAAATAATGGCTGTAATAGATAATATTAGTAATTATCACAATAATTACATTAATAAAGTGAAACTTGATTTAAATCACCAAGAAAATATTGAAACAGAATTTGTTGCCATAAACCTACCTTTACTACAGCAAAATTATGATTTTCCTTATATTTTAGTTCATTTAAATAACAATAAAAAACTTGCACTTGAAGCTAAAGTAAATAATGATATATCAAATGATTGGCATAAAATAGCAATGTTAGAGCCGACAAATGCTATCGTTAATATTATTGAGATAAATCATTTTGATGATCCTAATTTTTTTATTATTGATGAAATAAGCACGATCAAAATTACTGGACCGAAACTTGATCAATTACCAAATAATAAATGGTATTTAGCTAAAATAGATGATGAAATAGTATCTTTTAGAAATATTCAAAAATTAAAGGAAAATATATATCTACTTTCTAATTTTATAAGAGGTTGCTATGGCACAGAAAAACAGGCTAAAAATCATAACGCTGATTCATTATTTATTATTCTAGAAAATGCAAATATTATACCAATTGCTGAAAATCTTATAGGCCAAGAGATAAAATTTAAAGTTCAAAATTTACGACAAAACATCATAGTTCAAGATAATTCTAATTTTAAAACCGTGCCAATCATTACAGAAAATTATATTCAAGACTCTAGTTTACATCTAAAATGGCTTGTTAAAAATTTTAAATTAGATGGCTGGACTCAAATAAATAAGAATCCAGAAAAATATGAAATAAAAATTACTGCAAATAAGCAAACTTATTATTTTGAAAGCCAAAAAGGTATAAATAAAATGAGTATTGATATTAGTAAATTAAATATTAAAAAAAATTATCTAATTACAATCAAATCTATAGATTGAGCTTTATTTAGATAGACTCTGTTCTGAAACTTAATAACATAAAATCAAATGCAAAGCAATTATAAGTATTACTGAGGCACTACAAACGTCTCCAAAAAATCTTTCCCTTGATTTAAGACGTTTTCGCTTGCTTTCTTTACTGCTTTTTTAACAAACTGTATGAAGTCATGAGCCAAGATCCTTTTATCGCAATGCCTGTCTTTTCTAATATCGTTTGACATAATAAATGAATTAGATAATATGATCAGACCAAACAATATAATTGTTCATGAAGATAGTCAAAGCATTGAAATATATTAGCGGCCGGACGGGCCGTGTTAGCCTGTGGAGAGGTTGCATTAGTGAACTCTACGAAGCAGGAACTACTGAAAAAGAGCAGTCTAGTACCAGCCTAAATTAACTCTTAGGAATCTCCTTCCTTTAGGGGGGGAGTGGATATCAAAAATCACATTAATAGCAAAGAATGTTTTGCATAAAGGATCGTATAACTCGTTGAAATATTGAAATATAATAAATTAACATTTAGCAATAACTGAAGGAGCAAAATCCGTACTACTCATACCCAAACTAGCTAAAGCTCTACTCCATTTCGTATCATTATCAGCGGAAAAAATTAAATTATTATCAGGCTCAGAAACTATCCATAGATTATTTTGAATTTCATGCTCCATTTCTCCTGGTTGCCATAAAGTATAGCCAATAATAAACATAGAATGTTTAGGACCATTATTTTGTTTTATATCCTCTAAGATTTGTAAATTCGAACTAACAGCTAAGTTAGTATCTTCTATATGAAATAAGAGATCATTTTTATAATCTATTGAATGGAAAAAAAATCCCTTGCCAATGCTAACTGGTCCACCAACAAAAATTTCATTATTTACTGCGGCAAAATCAACATTTTCAGCTTTAACTTTAATTAATTGTTCAATATCATCACTAACCAACCGGTTCAATATAAAGCCAGCTGAGCCATAAATACTATGATGCAGAACATAAATTAAAGATTGGTAAAAAACATTACCATACATAGTATAAGGGCTAGCAATCAAAATTTTACCAGTTAGATTAGAAAAATTACGGCTCATCATATTTTCAAGTAAATAATTTATACCAAGTACATATAATGATTATACGTTAATATTTCAACGATTTACATTGGAATTTTGTAAATTAATCCAAATGTAAATTCGCCAAGCCCGATAGTTTTTGTAATATTTTTTGTCTCACCAAAAGCTAAAGTAGCAAAATCAACGACTTGATATTTCAATTTAATATTATGCACAACTTGCATTTTAGCAGCAAGATCAACAGAAAAATCATCCGTTAAATCTTTTTTTATACCAACCCCAGCTTGCCAAGCAAAACGATTATGATTATGTTTTTGTAATTTAAAATAAACAAAATCATTATTTCCAAGAACAGGCACTAAATTAGCTGGAGGAGTAAAAGCAGAGGAAGTTGGCTTTATAGAAATTTGTGAAATACCAGCACCAAATATAACATAGGGTTTGATTCCAATAGGAGTCATTTTGTTCATTTCATAAATCAGGCTAGCCATAAAAACTTTAGAAGCAACTTCAGTGCTGCCTGGTTTTTCAGCTATTGTAATAGCCGGCGAAGGCGTACGCATAGGTAATATATATGATAATTTATATTTTGGCCTATGAGTACCGGATAATTCAATCATCATACCCGGATAAAAACTATAACCTACTCTGCCCCCATACATCGTAGATTTATTAAGCTTAATAGTGGTACCAGTACTATGCTTAAAAGATTTTACTATCGGATCAGCTAAACCAAATTCTGCGCCAATATAAACATATCGATCTAAAGCACTAACATCATTAGCTATCGCATTAGTGATATACATTACCCCCGTAAGAATAAAAATTTTAATTATTTTATTCATCATAATTTTGCTCCAGATTAATCTAAAATATTTTACATTAAGATATATAATAAACTTTTAGAGATCAATAAAAATAAATAATTTATTAAGCAAAAAGATTAAACTCTATAAGTAAAGCTTAATTAGGATAAATAACTCTTAGGCCAAAAAATTATCGATAATATCCAAAGCTTTTAAGCAGGCTTGTACTCTTATTTCCTCTCTATTACCTTTAAATAAAAAGCAATGAGCTTTTGTTTGGTATGGATCGCATAATCCAACCCATACCGTACCAACAGGCTTGGTTTTTGATCCACCTTCTGGACCCGCAATACCAGTTATTGAAATTGCTAAATCAGAGTTGGCTAATTGCTGAACCCCTTTGGCCATATACTCAGCTGTTTCTTGTGATACTGCACCTTTGTTAGAGAGAATATGGGCTGGAACCTTTAATAAATTCATTTTTGTTTCATTTGAGTAACTCACTATTCCTGTGCCAAAATATTTCGACGAACCTGAAATTGACGTAAGGTAACTAGCTAACATTCCACCTGTGCATGATTCTGCTAATGAAATAGTATAATTTTTTTGCCTAAGTTGCAGCTTTATTTGTTCTAATAATTTAACTAATGGTTTTTGTGTCTGATTTATTATCATTTATATTGCCAATATTTACTATTCTCGATAATATTCTTAATTAGGAAAATTTGTAATTAAAAAATTGATGTTGGTTAAAAAAAAATACCAAATATTTTTTATCATATTTGCTGTTATGATGCTTCTTTATTTATCTGAGGCAAATTCAGCTAATAAAGATAAAAAACCTTTAAAATTAATTGTTCAAACTGATGACCAAAAAGATAAAGTTATTAAATCTACCATAGAAGAACTAAATAATATTGCCAAAAATATGGAAAAAACAGCAATATTATATCGAACTATTAATCAGGCTCTTTACTGGGAGGAGGAAGCTAAAAAATCTTTTATAAAATTTGTTGAATCTAAGGGTTATTATAACACATATATTGAGACTGAATATATAGAAGAAAAAAATACTATCATTTTTAATATCTATAACTGGGAACGCTATAAAATTAAAAAAATTGAAATTAATTATGCCCAAGATGCAAATCAAAATATCATCGTACCAGATGTAAATAAGTTAAAAATTAAAATAGGAGATTTTGCTGTAGCAAAAAATATATTAGAATCACAGAACCAGCTCAAAGAATATATTGAACAAGAAAATTGTCTCTTAAAATTAGAAATTAATAATGCAGCAATAGTTGATAATTTAGATAATAGCATGTCTCTTGCATATGTTATTCATTCAGGCCCTTCAGCCCAAATTAAATCTATTGATGTATCTGGCCTAAAAACCTTAAATGCAGATTACGTAAAAAAACTTATTAACCTTAAGGAAGGGCAATGTTTTAAAAATTCTTTAATTGAAAATTCAAAATCAGAACTGCAAGGGTCAGGATTTTTTGTATTAACAGACCCTATAGTGCCAAATAAAACTGACGAAAATGGAAAAATACCAGTAATTTTTAAGCTACAAGAACGTAAACATAGAAGTTTGAAGGCAGGTTTAAGTTTTGCAAGTGACCTTGGCGCTGGTGCTACATTAGGATGGGATCATAGAAATTTATTTGGTAGTGGCGAAAATTTAGAAAGTAAACTATTTGTTAATAAACAAGATCAAATAATAGATTTAAATTTTGTAAAGCCATTTTTTCAAAGAGATGACCAAAATTTAAAGCTTGATGCATCAGCGAAAAAATTGGTATCTAAGGCTTTTAATAGTAAAGAAGTTGAACTTTCTGCTGGTATTGATAGGAAAATTAATGATATTTGGTTATATGGTGCTGGGCTAAAATATTCATATTCAAATATTACAAAAGCTGCAAATCCTGGCAACTATTCCTTTATATCTGTGCCATTATTTCTCAAGCGCAATAGTAAAAATGATATTTTTGATGCAACTAAGGGCACAGATATTACTTTTACTGCTGAGCCATTCATACCAGTTAGGAAGGAAAATCGTTATTTTTTAAAAAATAATATTTCCGCTAGTGTTTATTTTTCTCTGATGCCTCCTGATGAGACTGTGATATTAGCTCTACAATGCGCCGGAGGAACGATTTCTGGTATTGATACAAATCAGATCCCCCCTAATGAAAAATTTTATCTTGGTGGTGGTGGCACGATAAGAGGATACGGCGATAAATTAGTTGGTAAGTTAGATAATAATAATCGCCCTATTGGCGGAAAATCTTACATTCAGACTAACATTGAAGCTAGAATAAGATTAAAAAATGATTTTGGTTTTGTTATCTTTCTTGATAGCGGCAATATATTTGATTCAACAATGCCTAAAATTAATGATAAATTCTTTTATGGAGTTGGTTTTGGCATAAGATATTTTACTGATTTTGGCCCATTAAGATTTGATATCGGCTTTCCAACCTCAAAAAGAGATAAAATAGACAAATCTTACCAATTATATTTTGGCATAGGACAGGACTTTTAAATGAAGCTAATATTAAAATTTTTCCTAACAATAATAATTTTGCTTTTTATTACCCTAATTGCAACTATATTTTGGCTTAAAACTGAAAATGCTAATAAGGTAATAAGTAATTATTTATCTGAATATATTGCAAAAAATATAAATAACAACTATCAAATTGAGTTTAAAAATTTAAAATTTACTTTACCTATAGGGCTTATGGTAGAACAAGTAAATATCATTTATAACAAAAAATTAGTTGCTTCTTTTGAGCAAATAGATGCTCAAATTTTTCCAGCATTTTATAGCTCCGAATATTTAAACTTAGTTAATTTATTAATATCAAAAATAAAAATTATCTCACAAGATAAACCACAAAATATTATTGCTATTTTAGAGATGAAAACTAATTTATTTTTTAATTTTCAACAAAATAATATCCATTATAAAGCCAATTTAAAATCATTACCACATGGTTTATTAAGCTCTGATATATCATTAAAGATTACTGGAATATCAAAATTAAGATCAAATACTGATTCGTTAAAATTTATTTTATCTGCAGATAATATCAATGCAAATGGTGTTTTTGATAATAATCGTTTTAATCAATCTTTTAATTTTAATATGGATTATCAAACATCAATCTTTGAAAATTTATTATCTGGCGATGATAATCAAGTAAAGAGCCATCTTGAGGGAACAATTAACGCCTCCGGAAGCTTCCTGCAACCTAAAATCACAACAGAAGGTAATGGATATATAAATCTTAATGGTCAAAATCACTGGGAATTGCCAAAAACTAAATGGCACTCAGAATTTATGCTTGATTTTACTAAACAAGATTTTGATTTAGATGGTAATCTAAAACTCACAGATGATAATATTAACATTTTAGCAAATATCAGTAAAAATGGGCAAATATTTCATCTAAATAAATTTAACGCTAAAAGTAAAAATTTTACAAGCTTCGCTGATTTAAAGTTTGATAATGTGAAAAAACTTGCAATTGGCACATTTGATTTTTCTAGTACAAAACTTTCAGAGTTAAAGTCATTTTTCCCGGACATTATTAATGGTGAAGGCTCACTAAAAGCTACTTTAGAAAAATTTGGTGATTTTCAAAAAATCAATATATCTGGTGATATAAAAAATTTATCAACGAAATTTGTTAGGGCTAAGTTATTAAATTTTAATTTTGTAACCAATGATTTTTGGAAATTTGAAATACAAAAAACCAATATTAAAGCAAAATCATTGAATATAAATAATACAATATTCAAAGAGCTAGAACTAAAATTAGCTAATTCTGGTGAATTTTTAACCTTGGCATCAGATGTTAAAATAGCAGCTTTATATCCAGCGAATTTTGCCATTAATGGCAAGATATTATCAACAAAATTAAAGACAAATGATCTTAAAATAATTACAAATATTACCGGTTCTTTTGCCAAATTAAATATCCAAAATGAGCAACCAATTACTATTAATTTAGGTGCTGAAAAATCAATTTCTATGCCTGAAATTAAACTTAACAAAGGGAAAATTGCTTTTGATGCTTCTTTATCTCATAATAAGATTACAGGAAATTTATTGGTTAAGCAAATCCCTTTCATGCTTGCTCCAAAGTTTCTTCCCAAAGCATTTAATCGCGCCTTGATATCTGGCCATTTATCTATTAGTAATACTCTTGAGGAGCCAATAATTACTTCTGATTTAACAATTACGGATATTTTATTGGCAAAGAAAGATCAAAATTTAGGGAAGTTTAAATTATCATCTTCACTCTATAATGAGCAAATTTCTTTCAAAGGTGAATTTTACAAGAAAAATAAAATAATCAGTGACCTAAAAGCAAAGTTACCTTGTAAGCTAGGACTAGTGCCATTTAATCTTTCATCCCCTACAAATGATTATATTGAAATAGATTTAAATTTTTACGAAGAATTTAATCTTTTATCCCTTATAGCGCTACCGCAAGAACATCAATTATTTGGTGCATTAGACGGCAAAATGAGCGTTAGAGGTTCATTTAATTCACCAATAATAAACGGATTATTAAACCTAAAGAAAGCTGAATATAAACATAAAAAATATGGTATTAAAATCAAAAATATTGCTGCGAAAATTTTAGCTCAAAATAAAAAAATTATGATTACAGATTTGGTGGCTAATGACACTTTTAACAATTTAATAAAAGGTTCTGGAGAATTTTTTATTGATAATAATTATCCTTTTATGCTTAATTTTGCTACTGAAAAATTTAATCTTATTAATTCTCCTTATTTACAAGGTGAAATCGCAGGTAAATTATCCCTCGAAGGAGATAAAGAAAAGTCTAAAATTAAAGGGAATTTTGACCTTGGACCAATGGAATTTAAAATTCCTGAAAATTTTTCTCAAGAGGTTCCCACTGTTAATGTAGTTAAAATTTTTGATGAAGATCAAGTAATTCATAAAAATAAGAATTCTCCCTATATTTTTGAATTAGACATTATATTAAAAGCAAAACAGCAAGTATATATAAGGGGATGGGGCGTTGATACAATGTTGTTAGGTAATTTACATATTAAAAATAATGTAAGTGAGCCATATATTTTTGGTGAACTTAGCTCTAAACGGGGGCGATACCAAGAATTTGGTAAATCACTAAATGTTAATACCGGGATATTAAGATTTGACGGCCCAATTAACCCTTCACCATATTTAAACATTATTGGAGTCACAAATATTGATGGAGTAGAAATTAGATTAATATTATCTGGTTCTATTTTTAGTCTTGATATTTCAATTGAGTCAACTCCTGCGATGCCTCAAGGAGAGGCTTTATCTTTATTATTATTTGGTAAAAACCAGGGTGATATATCACAATTTGAGGCTTTATCTCTTGCTAATTCAATGAAAAAACTCTCAGGCCATGGTGGTGGATTTGATGCTTTAGCTATTGGTCGTAAAATTTTAGGGGTTGATGATATTAGCATAAAAAATAATAGTAATACTGGCGGCACTTCTGTTGGTATTGGTAAATATATAAATAATAAAGTATATTTAGAAGTTGAACAAGACTCAGAAACTAATGCTACCAAAACCAGGGTTGAATTTGAAATAACTCCTAAAATATCGGTTGAAGCAATCAATACAAAAAATAGTGCAAATTCTGTTGGTATTAATTGGCGATTTGATTATTAATACCGGTAGCTTCTTTGCCATTAACTAGGTCTTCTTATCATGCCTGAGATGATTTTAAAATTATGCAACAAGCAAGAGGAACAAAAATAATTAAAAATTTTAATTATGCATTTTTAATAAGCCATTTTACCCATAATAGCATCGATAATAAAATTACAGCGCCGATTTGATGTAATAAAGCAATTAATATAGGAACAGAATAAACTAAAGTAAAAATACCAATAACAAATTGAATAACCAACATCACAGCTAAAGATAATAAGCTTTTAAAAAATAATTTATTATCTATTTTTAGTCCAAATATAGTTACTATGATTATCGATATGGTTAAAATATAGGCAAAAATTCTATGAATAAATTGTATAAATACAGGTTCAGAAAAATAATCCAAATTAAATTTTACTAAGGTGAGTTCATTAGGTATAAAATTATCACCCATTAAGGGAAATTGATTATAAACTAATCCCGCGTCTAAACCAGCAACAAAAGCTCCTAAAGTTATTTGGATAAATAATAATATAAATGATACATTGAGTATGTTATTAAAAAAATTTAACTTTATTTTAGAGCTAATTAACATCCTCTCAAATGAATTATTCATTAATTGCCAAAATAATAAAGAATATAGAAAAATAGCAAGCAATAAGTGAATAGCTAACCTAAAATGGCTGACATTAGGGGTGTTAACAAGACCGCTTTTGACCATATACCACCCCGCAAAAGCTTGTATTATAAATAAGGCTAAACCTAAAATGTAAATTATTAATTCTCTGCCACCAATTGACTTATAATATATTAATAATATTAACGGTACTAAATATACTAATCCAGTTATTCGCCCTAATATTCTATGAACAAATTCTACATAAAAAATAGTTTTAAATTGTATTAAATCAATATCATTATTTACTTTCAAATATTCAGGAGATTGTTTATATGATTCAAATTCCACGTGCCAAGATGCTTCATTTAAGGGCGGGAGCACACCTGTCACTGGCTTCCAGTCAGTCATCGATAATCCAGAATCTGTAAGACGGGTATAACCGCCAATAATAATCATAAAAATGATCATTAAACACATTATTTTGAGCCATAATATTTTCATAAGAAGCTAACTCAATAATGTTATATAATCTTCTTTAATAGTTTTAAGGCCGGTTTTTTCAAACACAATATCTAAACTATCACCATTTTTTTTCACAATAATTCCAGAGCCAAATTTTTCATGATGCACACGGCTTCCAGCTCTTTTTTCATTATTATTTACAAAAATACCAGAATTAGCATGATGTTTAGTATTTTGCCTTTTGTTATTATCAAAATAAAAATTATGTTTTGATCCCAAATAGTTTAATTTATTAGTCATCGAAATTTTTTCACATATTTCTTGTGGTATTTCAGCCAAAAACCTTGAAGCTACAGATTTTGAATATTCCGCAAAAATCCTTCTGCTTTCGGCGTAAGTAATGAATAATTCTTTTTTTGCTCTAGTAATGCCAACATAAGCTATACGCCTTTCCTCTTCTAAGCCTTTACTGCCTTGTTCTAACATTGCTTTTTGATGAGGGAAAATTCCTTCTTCCCAGCCCGGCAGAAAGACTAAATCAAATTCTAATCCTTTTGCTGCATGTAAAGTCATAATTTTAATCGTTCCCCCAAAATCTGATTCTAGAACTTCATTATCCATAACCAAGCTTGTATGTTCAATAAAAGCATTAATGTCATTAGTATCCCTTATTGCTCTTAGCATTTCATTGATATTCTCTAAACGTGCCCGTGCCTCATCTGTTTTTTCGTCTTTTAGATTTTTTAAATATCCTGACTCTTCTAATATAAATTTTGTTACATCTTGCGGTTGTTCTATTTCATAACGCGCAGAGGAATGATTTATTAAATTAACAAATGATTTTAAAGTTAGCTCTATTTTGCTTGTAAAATCTTTATTTTTTAACATTAATTCTAAAGCAGTAAATACTGAACATTCTTCAAGATTTGCTTTATCTTTAATTTTTTTTAAAGTTACATTACCTATTGATCTTTTTGGTACATTTATTATACGCTCAAGTGCCATATTATCGTTTTGATTTAGTGCAAGGCGGATATAAGCAAGCACGTCTCGTATTTCCATTCTTTCATAAAATTTTAAACCACCGATAATTTGATAAGGCAAAGCATTGCTTATAAAAACTTCTTCAAATGCTCTTGTTTGGAATCCGGCCCTTACCAAAATTGCTATCTGCCCAACTGGATATTTTTGTGATTTTAAAAAATTAGATATAGTGCTGCAGACAAATCTGGCTTCTTCTTTTTCATTATAACAAGATACGATTTTTAATTTTTCTTCAAAATTTTGTGCCGTCCATAAATTTTTACCATGTCTATTTTTATTATTGCTAATTACAGCTGATGCTGCTTTTAATATATGCGATCCGGAACGATAATTTTGTTCTAATTTAACAATTTTACTATTTGGAAAATCTTTTTCAAACTTTAAGATATTTCTAACTTCAGCACCACGCCAACTATATATTGATTGGTCATCATCACCAACGCAGCAAATATTTTTATGGCCACTGGCAAGCATTCTGGCCCAAATATATTGCACACTGTTAGTATCTTGATACTCATCAATTAAGATATATTTAAACCTATTTTGATAAAGCTCAAGGATATCAGGGTTGTTTATTAATATCTGATTGCAATATAACAAAAGATCACCAAAATCAGCTGCATTTGATTCTTGCAATTTTTTCTGATATTGAAAATATATATTTTGCGCTAATTTGCCTTCATAATTTATGATATCTGAATCGCCAACTTGCCCTGGCATTATACCGCGATCTTTCCATTTTGAAATAATAGCATGTATTAATTTAGGAGGGTATTTTTTTATATCAATATTACCGCTTTCAATGGCGATATTTTTGACTAATTTAATTTGGTCATCCTGATTTACGATAGTAAAATTGCGTGACATGCCGTTATCTAGCAAATGAATTTGATCACGTAGCATTCTAGTTGCTATCGAATGAAAAGTACCAATATTTAATCCTTCCGATGGAAGGATGTTATTTACTCTTTCTTGCATCTCTTTTGCTGCTTTATTAGTAAAAGTAACAGCAAGAATTTGATAGGGAAAGGCCAGGTTATTGTCGATTATATAAGCTATTCTATTTGTTAAAACTTTTGTTTTACCAGTGCCAGCTCCAGCTAGGATCAACAAAGGGCCTTCCGTTGTTCTAACAGCTTCTAATTGTGGTGGGTTTAGATCATCCATGCAAGTTATTTATTTTATTTTTTATTCCAGCTAACATATTTGGGTATTTTATTATTCGGTGATTGATAATCATGCGCATTTTTTGTTCCTGTTAAATTAGGTTTAAAATCCTTTTGCCAAGCTTTTCGTATCATTTTATTATTATCTGGCACTTTATCGCTCATATAATGAAGCCAAGCATGCCACATGGGAGGTACTTTACTTGATATGTTTAAACCATTATAAGTGACAAAACGTTTATTTTGCCCTAAATAATTTTTTGCATTACTGACACGATATTCATTGCCAAATTCGTCTTCTCCAATTTTTTTAGTAAATAAGCGAACCCAAATTTTATCTATAAATGACACTATTTCACCTCATTTATTGCTTCATCTCTACCACGCACTGCAAGATCATCTGCTATTATATTACCTAAGTTATTAGCATGTCCCTTAACCCAATGCCAATTAATTTTATGTTTTATAATTTCATTTTTCAACTCTTGCCATAATTCAATATTTTTTACCGGTTTATTGTTGCTAGTGCGCCAATTATTAGCAATCCAATTGACCATCCATTTTGTAATACCAAGTTGAACATATTTACTGTCAGTATATAAATCAATAATACAATTTTTTTTTAAAATTTTTAGCGCTTCTATTGCAGCTCTAATTTCCATTTGATTATTAGTAGTATTCGGTGCAGAACCCCAGATTTTTTTTTCTTTATCGCCATATTGTAAATAAGCGCCCCATCCACCAGGCCCAGGATTTCCTGAACAAGCGCCATCTGTATATATTTTAACCGTTAAGTTAGATTTATTTAGTTTGGTTTTCATCTTTCATTTTTCTAAATTTATCGATAGCAATAATATTATTTTTATTAAATTTTTGTTTACTGGCAGTTTTTGCTTTAAATTTAGAATTTGATGATAAAATTTCAGCTTTATTATTATCTAGAGTATTTAATTCTTCTTCTTTTTTTTGTACATCAAACTGGAAGCCAAAATTAGCATCAGGATCGATAAAACTTATTATAGAATTAAATGGTACGGCAATATCTTCTGTGATCCCGCTAAATGATATATTAACCGTAAATTTATTTTCAAAAATCTGTAAATTATCAAACTGATGTTGTAATATGATAGTTATTTCTTTTGGATATTGTTGTTTTACCCGTGGAGATAAAATTACCCCATGTGCATCAGTGCGAAAAGATAGATAAAAACTTTTTTCATCTGGAATACCATATTCCGCTATCTGCATTAAAGCTTTTTTTACTACGCCAATCATTGCTTCATCTACTAAAGCTTGATAATCAATTTCCATAAATACAAATATTGTGAATTACAATTTAGTGAGGCTTTTCTGTTGCCAGGCAAGCCTCAAGCCCCGTGGCTATAAGTTACTTAAAAATTAAGCAACAGCCGCAAGACGATTATTATCGTTTGCATTTAGTTTAATTGACCCAAAATCACCTAAGGTGATTCGGCGGAATCATACCGAGTAAAAATTATTTCTTTATTAAGTACGTCGATCCTATTTCGCCCCCATAAATATCAATATTTATAACATTGGTGGAGGCGCCGGGTACCGCCCCCGGGTCCGCAAGCTTCTATTCCAAATAACGTTTATTACTATAGCCAAGCTGTTAGCAAGGCAAAATCATTGTAATATAATTTTACAGTTGTTGCAAAGAGATTTTGCTATGAGTTTTGGGCATTGCTAAATAAAATATAAATAATAGGTAGCCGAAGTTAAATTCAATATCAAAAAAAATTTAAGTGATATCATATTTATTATTAATAGCAAATAAGGTTAATTCACAAGATTAATTAAGGCTATTGTGAGTTAACATAATTCCTCAGATTAGCTTTTAGCGTAGCACCTGCCAGCTACCGTCGGGCTGACGACATGCTGTACCATAAATTTTCTGTTTTTCTTGGTTAATTACAGCTTCTTGGATATATTCACGGCAATATCGCCCTTCTGATCTGAAGGTTCTTGTCGGAGTTACAGAACCTCTATGGCCATTATCAGGATTACGCCATTCTATTGCAGTTCCAGATGGTGATAATTCTAAAGCTTTTCTTGATGCAAGCGCTGCCATTTTACGATCAGTTTCATCCATAGATTTGCCAATAGAGCCACCGACTAATGCACCGGTTAATGCTCCAAGTCCAGTAGCTGCAACTTGCCCACCCCCTTTGCCAAATCTCGAACCAAGAAGGCCGCCAGCAACACCACCTATTAATGTGCCACCTGATTGTTTGTTCATTTGTCCACAACTTTGCAGAAATAATATACTCATGAAGTAAACAATTATGACAGATATAAATTTACTATAATATTTCATTAGATCACTCTCCCTTAAGTTTTATATATTGATTGACTTTATGTTGATACAAGATTTATGATAAAGGATTAAAATTTCATTGCAATTAAAAAAATGAGTGATATTAAAGAAAGAAATAATAACTTAGTAAAAGCTGCTTCTTATGCTTCTGTTATTACAGCTTTTATCATAATGGTTATCAAAACCTATGGATGGCTTGCGACGGAATCACAGTCTATTTTGGCATCACTTATTGACTCTTTACTTGATATAACTTCTTCTCTTATTAATCTTATTGCTATAAGAATTTCTATGCTTCCACCTGATAATAATCATAGATTTGGTTATGATAAATTCCAAGATTTAGCGGTTTTTTCGCAATCTATTTTTTTCTTTGCCTCTTCCATGTTCATATTATTTTCATCCTCAAGAGCATTAATAATGCGTGTAGAAATCACTAATTACGAAATTGGTGCTGACTTGATGTATTTATGTATATTTTTAACTCTAGCTTTGGTTTGTTTTCAGTCATATGTTGTGAAAAAAACAAAATCACGCATCATAAGTGCTGATAAATTGCATTATTTTTCTGATTTTATTACTAATATTGCGGTTGTTGTTTCAATTTATTTAAGCGCTAAATTTTGGTATATAGATGCTGTTGTCGGGATATTTATTGCTTTTTATATTATTCATGGTTCTTACATTTTATTCCGTGAAGCGATTCGCAATTTAGTAGACGGAGAATTACCGAAAGAAGATAAAGAGGAGATATTAAAAATAGTAGGTAGTTTCGTTGATGCAAAAGGAGTGCATGAACTAAAAACAAGATACGCGGCAAATAAACCATTTATTCAATTTCATTTAGAACTTGATGGCCATTTATCTTTATATGAAGCCCATGAAATTGCTGATAAAATAATGCTAGCTTTATTAAAAACATTCCCAGATGCTGAAATAACTATACATCAAGACCCTGTAGATTTTGAAGAAGATGTGAAATATCGTGAAAAAATCTAATAATTTTAATAATCAATTTATGAATCTGGCATTGGACCTTGCTGAAGAAGCTGCTAAAAACGGAGAAGTTCCGGTTGGATGCGTCATTATTGACAAACAAAATAATGAAATTATTGCAACCGGCAAAAATATGATGGAGAAAGTAAAAAATCCTAACGCTCATGCAGAAATGATAGCAATAGAACAGGCTTGTCTTACATTAAATAGTAAAAATTTATCAAATTGTAATATTTATATTAATTTAGAACCTTGTACTATGTGCGCAAGCGCCATTGCTAATGCAAGAATCGCTAATTTATATTACGCAGCTTCAGATACCAAACAGGGGGCTGTAGAAAATGGCGTAAAATTTTTCACCTCTTCATCTTGTTTTCATAGGCCTGAAATATATTCAGGGATTTGCGCTGAAGAATCTCAAAAAATTATTAAAAATTTTTTTCATAAAATAAGATGTTAGGTGATTAGATGCAGCCATTATTAGAATTTGATAAAGTATCAAAAAAATTTGGTAACAAAATATTACTAGATAATATTAGCTTCAAACTAAATCGCGGTGAAATTACCACTTTAATCGGTCAAAATGGCACTGGTAAGACAACAATAGCAAAAATTATCCTTGGTTTACAAAAATATGATAAAGGTAAAATTTACTATAAAAAAAAACTTAAAATGTCTTATGCACCACAAGTTTTAGATTTCAGCTTTAATATGCCTATAAGAGCTAATGAATTACTTAAAATATTAACGCCAAGAGGGCTAAATAAAGAAATATTCAACCTTATTAGCTTTCTTGATTTTGATAATATTAGAAAAAAAGATATTGCGGATTTATCAGGTGGTCAATTGCAAAAATTGGTTCTTAGTGCATCTCTTGCGCATGAATCAGATTTAGTGATTTTAGATGAACCTGTGCAATATCTTGATTTAACAAGTCAGCAAGAATTTTATAAAAGTCTCAAGATTATAAAAGAAAAATTTGGCTTGGCTATTTTTATGATTTCACATGATTTATTCACTGTGATGAAAAATTCAGATCAAATTATTTGTGTAAACGGTCACGTATGTTGCCGCGGTAAAGCTGATGATATTGAACAGAATAAAGAGTTTAAAGATGCTCTTTCAGAGATAGGTTTTTATATCCATAATCACGATCATAAACATTAACTCATTTAAATTGTATAACAATAAGTAAAAATCTATTTTTAGTTGATGCTTGATTTTTTATAAATAATATATTAATATACAAGAATATTTTGTTAAAACTTAATTTATAAACTCTTATGTCTACTGATTTTGAAAATAATAATTCTGATGAAACTGAAAATAACATATTTGCCGATATCGATTATATTTGCAATTCTACGTCACTAGTAATTGATGCTTTGCAACAGGGGCTAGATATTGCTCAATTACCTAATGGTGATGTGATAGTTACTGAAGTTAAAACAGTTAATACTCATTACAGTTGGGATAAAAAAAAACAAAAAATGATTAAAATAGGTCAAAGCTAATAATTGACAAACCGTAGTTTTTGTTTATAATTAGCGGGTAGTTTAATTTTTAAAGGTAAATAAACATTATGGTACCTATTTCGAATGCCTTAATGGGTTCCCTTGGTATGTCAAGGGTTCAGGATTTGTTGAAAAATATAATAAAAGATTTTTTGTCTTTATCAATTATTCCATTTACCATTTCTCTTCATATTTGTTCCAATCATTTCTGGAACTATTATCTCTAAGATTTTAAGTGTCATGCAATTTGGCACAAAAGTTTTTTCATTTTTTAAAGATTAATTTTGTATTATATTTTGATATTTAATTTGGTTTGTAAAACAAATAATTTAAAAGGTTTTTATTATGTATACTAAAACTGAAAAGAGTAAGAATTTTTTCCTATTGTTATTTTTTACTGAATTATGGGAAAGATTTAGCTATTATGGTATGCGTGCACTTTTAGTATTGTATTTAACTTCAACTCTTGGTTTTGCTGATAAATCAGCATATGCGATATATGCACTTTATGCTGCGCTTTGTTATACTGGACCGGTTATTGGGGGGATTATCGCAGATAAATTGCTTGGTTTTCGCAATATTGTAAAAATTGGTGCTATTTTAATTACATTAGGGCATACTGGCATGGTTTTTATTTCTAAAGACCAGCTCTGGATTTTATATTTTAGTCTTGCCTTAGTTGCCGTGGGTAGTGGTTTTTTTAAAGGCAACTTAATGAATCTTTTGGGTCTATGTTATGATGATGGTGATCCAAAACGTGATAAAGCATTTTCATTATTTTATGTTAGTGTTAATTTAGGCAGTTTTATTGCTTCTATTGCTTGTGGTTTTGCTGCAAAACAATATGGTTGGCATTATGGTTTTGCCCTTGCAGGAGTCGGCATGTTTATAGGGCTTATAACATTTTTGAAATTTGAGCATATGCTTGGTGATGTTGGTAAAATGAATATCATTCAACAAAAGATAAATAAAACCTATAAAACTGGTTTTATGGTTTTACTATTTGCCATTACTTTATCAGCTTTATGTGCTTTAATGTTAAGTTATAGTGAGATTTCGGCAAAAATTGTTGCAGCAATTGGTGTTACTATATATTTATATTTGGGGAAAATGTTAGTTAATATGACCCAAGAAGAGCGTAAAAATATTATCTTATTAACTATAATGACTATATTTTTAATGTTATTTTTTAGCATAGAAATGCAGCTCGGTTCATTATTTAATTTATTCACAGCTAGAAATGTAGATACGAACTTGTTTGGTTATGCCATTCCAGCAGCGTCTTTGCAATCACTTAACCCTATGTCTATAATGTTGTTAGGGCCAATATTAGCACCATTATTTGTGCGTTTTGGGATAGGTTTTTCTATTATGCGTATTGGAGTTGGTATATTCTCAATAGTTTTATCTTTGTTAATATTATATATTGGTTGTAAATTTGCCGATAATAATAAAGTATCAATCTCTTACCTGATAGTTAGTATGGTAATTATGGGAGCTGGTGAATTATTTATTGCACCCTTAATACAAGATTTATATACGCGCCTTTCACCTTTAAGAATTCGTGGATTTATGATGGGTCTGCTTATGTTGAGTCTAAGTTTTTCGAATTTAGCTGGTAACATTATAGCTATGTTTGTTTCTATTGAAACGGGAGAATCTGCTAGTATAAATTTAGCTGAATCTTTGGTAATATATCAAAATGGTTTTGGACAATTTACTTTATGCGGGGTTGGTGTATTGATTATCTATGCTATTTTATACCCGATGTTAAATAAACAATATTTATCAAATTTTGCTCAAGATCAAAATCAAGCTAAAGTTGCAGATCAAAATCAGGAATTAGAAGATGAATTTATTAAATTAGGTTTAAATACTTAAATTACGATAATATTCAAGTTGAACCAAGGCTGCAGGAGAATTTTTAGCCTTGGTTCAACTAGTTGCAGTAATATTATTTAATTCTGCTCTACAAGTTCTGTTACTAATTCACCAACGGGTTCCTTGGTTGGTTCTTCCGATTTATTTTGCTCTTCCAAACCTAACAGTTCTTTTGCCTCTTCTTCTTTTTGTTCGCTTTCCTCTTTGCCCTTATGAGTTTTTGCCATTGTATCTGTGAGAACTTCCGTAGTATCTTCAACAGCTTGTTTAGCAGCTTCGGAAAGGGCGTTGCTTACCTTGTTATCGCCAAGTTTTTTATTAATAGTTGTGCCTAACATTTCTCCTCCCCAGAGGCCGACAACATCGAGCATTTTAGAGAAGATAGGCTCAAGTTTTGACCATAACTCTTGAAAAAATTCAAGTACTTTGCCACCAAAGGATAATTTAACTTCAACATCAAAATATTCTGCCAGTTCTTTTTCTAATTGCGATTTCTCTTCTTTTTGTAAGTTTTTTATAAATTTAACCATTGCTGGTTCAAGGTGCCATTTTTTTTCTTCTGGATGTTTTATAACTTGTTTTACATCATCCTTATCATTTAAACTGACGAAATCTTCTTTTAAATCTTCTTTTATAGTTTCTGCCAATTCACTCATAGTCTGTTTTAAAAATTCTGCTTGGGCATTATTTTTAAACAATTTCCATCCGGCTCTTTTAGCGAGATAGGACAGCTCCTCAATTTTTTCTATATCTTCTTGAGGAAGATCAAAAACTCCAGGATTTTCCATCAATTTATTAAATTCTTCTTTTAATTTTGGTTTAATATCTTTTTTAAAATTAAGTTCATGTTTTTTCATAATTAGTTACCTTTCCCAGTTTGTTAATAAAATACAAAAAGTAGCAAATTTAATTTTCAACCACTTGTTGCACGGATTATTATGAGCTATTAAAGTTAATAAAAGATTAAAATATTAGTTTTTATTTAGATTTTTATTTCATATTGTTGATTAATACTAGAAAATAAAAAATTTAATGAATTTTTTTATTTATTTTGGACAAATGAAATTATTAGCATAGAATATCTAAAAAATTTTGTTTTAAGAAAATGCTAGAAAAACAAGAGTTACGTCAGAAGATTTCAGAAGCAAGAAAAAAAATTTCAACTCAGGAATTTAATGATAAAAATAAAATTATTCTTCAGAAAATAATATTTTTTATTCAATCATTAAATAAAATAATAAAGTTTGATAATTTGGGCTTATATTACCCAATAGATGGTGAGCCAGATTTAAGGGAAGTTATGAAACAAATAGTAGTTCCTTTTGCGTTACCAAAAATTAAGGAGCAGGAGATGAATTTTGTTAAATATAAATTAGGTGATAAATTAATAAGTAACAGTAAAAATTTTAAATCTCCAGCTGCGCAATCTATAGTTTTGCCTAAACTTATTATAGCACCAGCACTTGCTTATAGCATAAAAGGTTATAGGCTAGGTTTTGGTGTTGGCCATTATGATAGATATTTAGCTAAAAGAAATAATGTGATTAAAGTTGGTGTTTGTTTTGATGATTTTTTATTTGAGTATTTACCTATAGAACAACATGATGTAAGATTTGACTATATTATAACTGACCAGGTGATTTTAAAATTATGAGTTTCACAATTTTTGATATTATAATATTTGCAACGATATCGCTTTCAGCTATCCTTGGGCTATACCGAGGGATGCTTAATATAACCATCAACCTCCTTGGTTTTATAGCATCTATCATTGTTGCAATAATCCTATTTCCATATATTAATACTTTTCTTGAAAATTATATTGAAAGACCTCTTATGGTTTCAATAGTTAGTGGTATAATTGCATATATTATTTCTTTAACTATTTTTACGATTATTACGAATAAGATCGTTGCGGTTTCCGGTGTTATTAATCGTGGTTTTTTAGACCAGTTATTGGGTTTTTGTTTTGGAATCTTTAGAGGTTTGGTTGTTGCTATTTTAATTTTTGCTATTTTAGCTGTTTTTTCTTCCGGAGTTTATGTTAAATCAAGGAATTTGGAAGATATTAAAGATAATTTAAATGCTGAAAAATATCCAGAATATTTAATGAATTCTAATAGTACTGAATATTTAGAAAATTTATTTAAGACATCTATATTATTATTACCACAAGATGTTATAGAATATAATTTCTTACCAAAATCAAAAGTAAATGAAGAAATAATAATTGAAGAAATAGAAGATGAATTTGAAGAGCAAACAAGTTTTTAAGTTTCACCCGCTACTTCAACATAGCAATTAGGCGTTTCATATAGTTTAATTTTAGTGATTTTAAATGATGCTTGGGCAAATAATTTTGGCATAATTTTGTTTTGGAGATAAATAGCAATATTTTCAGCCGTAGGATTTTGTTCTAGATAATAAACGTTCTGGCCAGTATAATTTGCTATATAATCTCCAAGTATTTTATCATCTTTATTTAAAATAATATTATGATCAAAATTGTCATCAATCCATTTTTTAATGATTATTTTTAATTTACCAAAATCAATGACTCTGCCCAAATGATCAAGTTCTTTAGACATAGCAGTGACTTCTAAAACATAACGATGGCCATGTAAATATTTACATTTATGCTCATGGCCGATAACCCTGTGACCAGCATCAAATTCTATTCTTCTTGTACATTGAAACATTATTTATTAACTATAAAAAAGTAAGCAGGGATTTATATTTTTCAATATTATCTTTTATAATATGAGTTTCCAAAGAATCTTGCTTGCAATGTTTTAAACTATTTTCCAGTCTTAAAATTTCTTTGGTAATTTTACCTTTATTTTCTTTTTTTAAATTTACAGCAAATTCTGTAACGATATTCACCTTATTTTGAGTAATTTGAGCAATTCCACCATAAATAAAAAATTGTGTAGTTTCTTTGTGAAAAACAGTAACTAATCCTATTGTGATTTTACTTATCAGCTTCATATGTCCAGGCATCACACCAAACATTCCCTTGCCACCAGGAATATTTACCAATGTTGCATTTGCCTCAAACAAAGTTTTCGAAGGCATTGTAATTTTTACCTTAGTGAAGCTAATATCATCCATAATATTTTATATATTATTTTTTGATTTTTTTTGCTTTTTCTACCGCTTCTTCTATCGTGCCAACCATATAGAAAGCATTTTCTGGTAAATGATCATACTTACCTTTAATCAAATCTTTAAAACCCGCTATAGTATCTTTAAGCTCCACAAATTTCCCCTTAAGACCTGTGAATACTTCAGCAACATGAAATGGTTGAGAGAGAAAACGCTGAATTTTTCTTGCCCTGTTTACGGTTAATTTATCTTCTTCTGACAACTCATCCATACCAAGAATAGCAATAATATCTTGTAATGATTTATATGTTTGCAAAATCCTTTGCACTTCTCTTGCCGTGTCATAATGTTCTTGACCAACAATTTCTGGGTCCAAAATTTGTGAGGTGCTATCAAGAGGGTCAACAGCAGGATAGATACCAAGTTCAGCAATTTGACGGCTTAATACAGTTGTTGCATCTAGATGGGTAAATGAAGTAGCAGGCGCAGGATCAGTTAAATCATCTGCTGGTACATAAATTGCTTGTACCGAAGTAATAGAACCATGTTTAGTAGAAGTAATGCGTTCCTGCAATAACCCCATATCTGTTGCTAAAGTTGGCTGGTAACCAACTGCCGAAGGTATTCTGCCAAGCGTTGCTGATACCTCAGAGCCTGCTTGAGTAAAACGGAATATATTATCAATAAAAAATAACACATCTTGGCCACCATCAAGGTCACGAAAATGTTCAGCCACAGTCAGGCCAGTTAGTGCAACCCTTGCCCTTGCACCAGGTGGTTCATTCATTTGACCATATACTAAAGATACTTTAGATTTTTCTAAATCATTTTTATTAATAACACCAGAGTCAATCATTTCATGATAAAGATCATTACCTTCTCTGGTTCTCTCACCAACCCCTGCAAAGGTAGTATAACCACCGTGGGCTTTGGCAACATTATTTATTAATTCCATAATAATCACAGTTTTACCAACACCGGCACCGCCAAAAAGACCAATTTTACCACCCTTAGAATAGGGTGCAAGTAAATCAACAACTTTAATACCAGTAACTAATATTTTTCTTTCAGTTGATTGATCTTCAAACGATGGAGCATCTTGATAAATAGAAGAAAAATTTTTAGTTTTTATCTCTCCCATTTCATCTATTGGTTTACCAATAACATTCATAATTCTGCCAAGTGTTGCCATACCCACTGGCACATGAATAGGTTTACCCGTATCTTTTACAATAGCGCCTCGAACCAATCCTTCTGTTGAATCCATAGCAATACAACGTACAGAGCTATCGCCAATATGCTGAGCCACTTCAAGTATTAATTTTTGGCCATTATTTTCACATTCAAGAGCATTTAAAATATTTGGCAAACCTTCATTATCATCGAATCTTACATCAACTACTGCTGAGATAACTTGGGTGATTTTTCCTTTTTTCATATTACCATCATTTTTTATTGTGATTTTATAAAGCTTCAGCTCCAGAAATAATTTCTATTAATTCAGTTGTAATAATAGCCTGTCTTGATCTATTAAATTTCAAAGTTAGTGAGTTGATTAATTCATCAGCATTTCTAGTGGCATTATCCATGGCTGTCATTCTTGCGCCTTCTTCACTTGCTTTACTTTGTAAAAGACCATACTTAACTATACCGTTTATATGTAAATTAATTAATGTGCCAATAAAATTAGGACCTTCATATTCATAAGCTGAATTTTCAATATGTTCTTCTGCAAGCTCAACAGGTAAGACAGAAATTTTAGTCATAATCTGGCTTAAGGCATTTTTAAATTCATTATAATATAAAACGCAATTACCAACTTTATCTCCATCTACTAATTCCATTATTTTATCAGTTATTTGTAGCATTACAGCATATTGATTATCTTTTGAAATATTATAATATTCTTCAATCAATTCAAAATAATCAGTTTTTAAGGCATCATAGCCTTTTTTACCGATAATTATTAATTTTGCCTTTTGTCCTTTATTTTTTAATTTTGTAATGTCACGCTTTACTGTTTTTATTATTTGTGAATTAAAACTACCACATAACCCCCTTTCTGAAGTTGTTACCAACAATAATGCTGGTTTTTCATGGTCTTTTGTAAAAAATTTTTTTTCATTTTCAGTTAAGCTCAAATTATTTATATGATAACTAATATCCCTCATGATTTTTGCCAAAATTTGAGAAAAATCATTTAAATCCTCAGCAGCGTCTTTTACTTTCCTTAATTTTGCAGCGGAGACTACCTGCATAGCTTTAGTAATTTTTTGCGTGGATTTAACGCTTTTTACTCTGTCTCTTAATTGTTTTAAATCTGACATATTGCTTATTATTATTTTTTACGCAAATATTTGTCTGCATCAATTGCTGCCATGCAACCAGTGCCAGCTGCAGTTACAGCTTGACGATATATTTTGTCCTGCACATCGCCAGCTGCAAAAATGCCTTCCATATTAGTTTTCGTAGTTCCTGGAGTAGTGATTATGTAACCCTCATTATCCATATCTAAAAAATCTTTAAATATAGCTGTGTTAGGTGTATGACCTATTGCTATAAAAACTCCTTCACATTTTAGTTCTTGAATTTTATCAGTTTTAACATCTCGTAATCTAATGCCAGTAACAGATTTTGGGTCTTTATTTCCAATTATTTCCTCAACTACATGATTCCAAATAGGAGTAATTTTTTTATTAGCAAATAATTTTTTCTGGAGCAATTTTTCTGTCCTTAGTTCCTCTCTTCTATGTACAAGATAAACTTTACTTACGTGATTCGTTAAAAATAATGCTTCCTCCGCTGCTGTATTACCACCACCAACTACCACTACTTCCTTATTTTTAAAGAAAAAACCGTCGCATGTTGCGCATCCTGAAACACCAAAACCTTGAAATGTTTTTTCAGATTCTAAACCTAGCCATTTTGCTTGCGCGCCTGTTGAAATTATTACAGAATCTGCTGCATATATATCCCCAGAAGATGCATGTATCTCAAACGGTTTTTTGTTAAAATCTACGCTCGATACATTATCATATATTAATTTTGTGCCAACATTTTCCGCCTGTTTTGTCATTTCTTGCATCAACCAGGGGCCTTGAATTGCATCAGCAAAACCTGGATAATTTTCAACATCTGTTGTGATAGTTAACTGGCCACCAGGCTGCATCCCGTGTATCAAAACTGGCTCTAATGCTGCCCTAGCTGCATATATAGCAGCGGTTAATCCTGCCGGGCCAGAACCTATTATTAATAATTTTGTTTTTATCATTATTTTATACTTATTGTGTAATTCTCTTACAGTATAATAAATATATTACTTAATAGTAATATTTAATCAACTTTTTTTAACAATAAACTTGCATTAGTTCCACCAAAACCAAAAGAATTTGACAATGCATAATCAATTCTCTTTTCTTTCGCAGTAAGAGGCACTAAATCAATTTTTGCTTCATCAATTGGGTTATGCAAATTTATAGTAGGTGGAGCTACTTGATCTCTAATAGCAAGAGCCGTAAAAATTGCTTCAACACTACCAGCTGCGCCAAGCAAATGACCAATAGATGATTTTGTTGAGGACATACTGATATTGTTATTATTTTCAAATAATTGCTGTACGCAGTTTAATTCAATTTTATCACCAATTTTAGTAGATGTGCCATGAGCGTTGATATAATCTACTTGCTCAGGGTTAACGCCAGCATCATTTAATGCATTTAACATCGAACGATAAGCGCCTCTACCACTTGGTGTTGTGATGTGATATGCATCACCAGTTAGGCCATATCCAGCCAATTCTGCATATATCTTAGCTCCTCTTGCCTTGGCATGCTCATATTCTTCAAGAACAACCACCCCTCCACCTTCTCCCATAACAAAACCATTATGATCAACATCCCATGGTCTTGAAGCTTCAGTAGGGTTATCATTAAAATTAGTAGCTAACGCCCTTGCTGCTGCAAAGCCCGCCACCCCGATAGGGCTAATTGGTGCTTCAGCTCCGCCTGCAATCATTATATCAGCGTCGCCATATTTAATCATTCTTGCTGCATCACCAATTGCATGAGCACCAGTAGAACAAGCTGTAGAGATTGAGCTATTGGGGCCCATAAAACCATATTTTATTGACACATGGCCAGCTAATAAATTTACTAAAGAGGCGGGAATAAAATAGGGACTAACCTTGCCAGTTGCTGATTTAGCAAGTTCGATCGAAGTTGTTTGAATTGTAGTTAAGCCGCCTATTCCTGAGCCAAGCATCACGCCTGTTCGGTCTTTTTGTATATCATTTTGTGGTAAAATACCAGAATCTTCAATTGCTTGAACAGATGCCGCTATACCAAGTTGAATAAACCTATCCATCTTACGAACATCTCTTGGATCGATATAGTCTTCTGGTTTAAAATTCTTTATTTCAGAAGCTATTTTGCATGAGTTTTTTTCAGTATCAAAAGATGATATTTCACTTACACCACTTTTTGCTGATAAAATACTAAACCAATTATCCTTCACGTTTAAAGCAAGGGAAGTAACCATTCCAATTCCCGTTATTACCACTCTTTTTTTTGATGTCATAATAATAAGTATTCCGTTTCTGTTAATTGGGAAATAGAAATAAAACTTATTTGCTAGATTTTCAATTCAATTTTTGCATTATCGGTAAGTTCTTTGAAATATTTTTCGATAATTTCGCGTGAAATTTTATTTTTAATCATAGCGGCAGCCTGATCTTTTTCAGGTATTTCTACTTTTCTTTTATCAAGCATCTTAATTATGTGCCAGCCAAATTGAGTCTTTACAGGATCAGAAATTTCACCTTTTTTCATAGAGAAGGCCTTTTTTTCATATTCCGGTACTAATTGGCCTTTGGTAACATAACCAATTTCTCCACCATTTACTTTTGATGTTTCGTCCTTAGAAAATTGTTTTACTAGCTCAGAAAATTTTGTTCCTTTAGATATTTTCTTTTTAATATCTTTCGCTTTTTGTTCAGTTTCAACTAATATGTGGCTAGTTTTAACTTCATGCTCATTTTCAAGTTCTGAAACCATTTTTTTATATTCTTTATCAATTTCTTTTTTCATCATTTGATCGGTCATTTTTTCTTTCATTCTGCGATCAATTAATTCTTGTTGTATCATTTGCATTTCAATGCCACGCATCTTATCTTTGAATCCTTTTGATTCACGGATTTTAAATTTATCAGCCTCTTTCTCAAGCATTTTTGAATTAACATAACCCCTTATCAAAAGTTCCTGGACGTTTTTATCAAGCTCAGAGAATTTTTTATCTTTATTTTCTTTTTGCATATCAAGAACGGGTTTAAATTGATCCATTACTTGATCTTCAGTTATGTTACCACCTATGTATGATGCAACAACTTTGGCGGCAAATGTATTGAATCCAAAAAAAGTTATAAATAAGAATAATGTTATTTTTTTCATATTAAGTGCCCTTACAATTTTAGTTACTATTTAATTTGTATTTTATTTTCTAATCAATTGGCGCATTAAAGTCAATCAATATTGACATATTTAGTTTGATAATTTGATAAAATTGCTTATTTTAGTTCAGTAGCAATTATAAAAAACTAAAAAATTATGTTTTCAATACTTAGAAAAATTTTTGGTACGGCAAATGAACGTATCATCAAAAAGTTTGTTAAAGAGGTTCAAAAGATTAATATCCTTGAAGAGCAAATAAAAAATTTAAAAGATTCTGAATTAAAGGCAAAAACTGATGCTTTTCGTGAAAGGCTTAAAAAGGGTGAATCTATTAATAGCATGAAATATGAGGCGTTTGCTGTAGTGCGTGAGGCAGCTAAAAGAGTCATAGGACAGAGGCACTACGATGTTCAGCTGTTAGGTGGATTACTTATGAATAATAGTATCATTGCAGAGATGCGTACTGGTGAGGGTAAAACTTTGAGCTCTACCTTGCCGGCTTATTTGAATGCTCTTTCTGGGAAAGGGGTGCATATTGTCACGGTAAATGATTATTTAGCACAGCGTGATTCAGAATGGATGGGTGGTATATTTAGGTTCTTAGGTTTAAGCGTTTCTTGCGTTATTGGTGATATGGATGACGTACAAAGAAAGCAAGCTTATAATTGTGATATTACCTATGCAACTAATAACGAACTTGGTTTTGATTATCTACGTGATAACATGAAATTTACCAAAGAATCAAGGGTACAAAGAGATTTCAATTACGCTATTATTGATGAAGTTGATTCGATATTAATCGATGAGGCGAGGACACCGTTGATTATTTCTGGCCCTGTTGATGATAGGTCGGAGCTATATTTTAAGATAGATATTTTTGTCAGCAATTTAACTCCCGATGATTATGAAAAGGATGAAAAATTAAAAACTATTAATCTTACAGATCAGGGCATAAGTAAGATTGAATCAATGCTATTTAAATCTGGATTAGCTGTTTATCATACAAGTTTATATGATTTTGATAATTTGAATTTGGTGCATTATGTTAATCAATCTTTGAAGGCGCATTATATTTTTACTCGTGATGTTGATTATTTAGTAAAAAACGGTAAAGTTCTGATAATTGATGAGTTTACCGGTAGAATTATGGAGGGTAGAAGATATTCAGATGGTTTGCATCAGGCCATTGAAGCAAAAGAAAAAGTAGAAATACAAAATGAAAATCAAACATTGGCCTCTATTACTTTCCAGAATTATTTTAGATTATATCCCAAATTAGCTGGCATGACTGGTACTGCTATGACTGAAGCTGGTGAGTTAAAGGATATTTATAATTTAGACGTAGTTTCTGTTCCTACGCATAAAAACACTACAAGGAAGGATTTGGATGATGAGATCTATGGCACTAAGAAGGAAAAATATAATGCAATAATCGAATTAATCAAAGATTGTTATAAAAGGGGGCAGCCGGTTTTGGTTGGTACTATCAGCATTGAAAAATCAGAAGAGATATCAAAAGCGTTACAAACTAACAATATTAAGCATAAGGTTTTGAATGCTAAAATGCATGAGCATGAGGCTCACATAATAGCTCAAGCTGGTAGATTTAAAGCTGTAACTATCGCAACTAATATGGCAGGTCGTGGCACTGACATTATGCTCGGTGGTAATGTTGAGATGATGATTTCAGAACTAAAAGAACAAAATCTTGATGCTCAAGAATATGGTTTAGAGCTTAACAAGCTTAAAAAACAAGTTGCTGAAGAAAAGAAAAAAGTGCTTAAAGCTGGTGGGCTTTATGTTATTGGGACTGAAAGGCATGAAAGCCGCAGAATTGATAACCAGTTAAGGGGCAGAGCAGGACGACAGGGTGACCCTGGTTCTACCAGATTTTTCTTATCTCTTGAAGATGATTTGATGCGTATTTTTGCCTCTGATAGAATATCTGGGGTTCTTAGGACTCTTGGTCTGAAGGATGGTGAAGCTATTGGCCATCCTATGATTAGTCGTTCCCTTGAAAAGGCTCAGCAGAAAGTTGAGGGGCATAATTATGAAATTAGGAAGAATTTACTTCGTTTTGATGATGTGATGAACGACCAGCGTAAAGTAGTTTATGAGCAACGTAATGAGATAATTACTTCTGAGAGTGTAAAAGAATTTAGAGTAATTATGGGAGAAGAGTTTATTAACGCTTTAGTAAGAAAATATGTTTTGCGAGAGTCTTATAGAGAAGATTGGCAAATAAATGAGTTTTCTGCTGAATTGCAGCGTCTGTTTGGTCTTAAAATGTCGCCAGATGAGATAAAAGCGATTAATGGTACTGAAATTGAAATTGCTGACCGGGTAAACACTATCATACAAGATTTACTTGTTCGTAAGGAAGGGGTTTATGGTGAAGATATAATGGATGATGCTTCTAGATATATTTTACTTTCTACTTTGGATCAGGTATGGAAAGAGCATTTACATAATCTTGATTATTTAAGGCAAGGTATATCTTTAAGGGCTTATGGTCAGAAGGATCCACTAAATGAATATAAGAAAGAAGCATTTGTTTTATTTAAAAAAATGCTTGAACATTTAAAAGAATTGTATATACAAAGATTGTGTTTTTTACATATTGACACTAAGCAAGTAAATCGTAAATCGATGCATCTTGCAAATAAGAAGCTGCAAGAAATGCATGCAGGTCGTGTTGATCCTGCTTTTGAAAAGTTTAATTCTGGTCATGCTATTGAGACTAAGGCTAAGGCTTTTAAGGCTTATGTTCCTCCTGAAAATAGAGATCCTGAAGATCCTGAAAGTTGGGGTAAAATTGCACGTAATGAGGTTTGTCCTTGTAAATCTGGAAAAAAGTACAAACATTGCCATGGAGCAAATGAATAATTATTAACTAGGTATTTAACCATGATAAATAAGACTGAGATATTGAAATTGCAAAAATTGGCTAAAATTTCATTTTCTGAAGATGAGCTTGATAATTTTGTTAAAAAGTTAAATAAAGTGGTAGATATGATTGATACGCTTCAAGATATCAATTGTGAGAATATAGAACCATTAAGGTCTGTCTCTGACATGGAACAAAGAATGATTGAAGATAAGGTTGTTACAGGAGATATTTCAGAGCAATTATTTACCAATGTTCCAAAATGTAATAGTGAGCTTGCAAAAGAAGTAAAATGTTTTGTTGTGCCAAAAGTAGTTGAATAAAAGCAATAATTTTAGAGAAATATTTTATGTCTGACTTAGTTAAATTATCAATATTAGATGCAATTAAAGGCCTAAAAAGCAAGAGATTTACTGCTATAGAGCTTGTTAAGGCTCATATTGATCAAGCAGAAAAAATGGATAGATTAAACTCATTTATTACCAAAAATTTTGATCAAGCAATAAAAATGGCTAAAATTGCTGATGAAAATTATGCAACTGGTTGTAATAGGGCTCTTGAAGGGATACCAATTGGCGTTAAAGATTTATTTTGTACTAATGCTATTAGAACTACTGCTGGGTCAAAAATGCTATATAATTTTATACCAACTTATGAGTCAACAGTCAGTGCAAATATTGCAAATGCTGGGTCAATAATGATCGGCAAGACTAACATGGACGAATTTGCCATGGGTTCTAGCAATGCAACTAGCTATTTTGGAGATGTTATTAATCCTTGGCAAGCTAACGATTCTAATGCTGATTTAGTTCCTGGTGGTTCATCTGGTGGTTCTGCCGCTGCTGTAGCTAGTTTTACTGCTATGGCTGCTCTTGGTAGTGATACTGGTGGCTCAATTAGACAACCAGCTTCTTTTACAGCCACTGTTGGTGTAAAGCCAACTTATGGGCGTTGTTCTAGATGGGGAATGGTAGCTTTTGCAAGTTCGCTTGATCAGGCTGGTATTTTTACAAGAACAATGGCAGATAGTGCTTTGATGCTTGAGAATATGATGGGTTTTGATCAAAAAGATTCAACATCTGTAAATAAAAAAGTGCCAGAGTTAGTTTCGGCTTGTAATAAATCGGTAAAGGGTATGAAAATTGGTGTACCTTATGATTTAATGGAATTAGATGGTGTTGATTCTGAGATAATATCTATGTGGCAAAATTCAATTAAAATGATGCAAAGTGCCGGTGCTGAAATTATTGATATAAGCTTGCCAAATGCAAAACACGCAATAGCTGTATATTATATTATTGCGCCTGCTGAAGCTTCGGCAAATCTTGCAAGATATGATGGTGTTAGATATGGGTATAGAACTGATAAAGAAAATTTATCATTAGATGAAATGTATATCCATACCAGAACAGAGGGTTTTGGTGAAGAGGTGAAAAGGCGTATTATGCTTGGCACTTATGTTTTATCCGCCAGTCAGATGGAAGCTTACTATTTGAAAGCACAAAAGGTAAGGAGATTAATATCCAATGATTTTAAAAATGCTTTTACTAAATGTCATAGTATTTTATTGCCGGCAACTCCTAGTGCTGCTTTTAAAATTGGTGAGAATCAGGATGACCCGATAGCGATGTATTTAAATGATATTTTTACTATTCCTGCAAGTTTAGCAGGTTTGCCTTGTTTGTCTGTGCCTACTGCGCTTACTAAAAATGGCTTACCTCTTGGTATGCAAATTATAGCACCTGCCTTTGATGAATATAATTTGTTAACAATGGGAAGTGTTATTGAGAAAGCTGTTTCCGATATAAATTTTATCCCAAGGGGGGTTTAAATGTCATATATAACTGGTAATACAGGCGATTGGGAGTATGTTATAGGTCTTGAGGTTCATGCTCAAGTTGTTTCTAACGCTAAGTTATTTTCTGGTGCTTCTGCTTCATTTGGTGGCGATGCTAATTCTCATGTTTCATTAATTGATGCTGCGATGCCAGGGATGCTTCCTGTGCTTAATAAGTATTGTGTAGAGCAAGCAATTAAAACAGGCCTTGGAATTAATGGTAGGATTAACAAATTATCGATTTTTGACCGTAAAAATTATTTTTATGCTGATTTACCGCAAGGTTACCAAATTTCACAATTTTATCTACCTATTGTAGAAGATGGATATTTGTTTATTACCGATGAAAAAAATGAAAAGAAAAAAATCAGGATTAATCGAATTCATTTAGAGCAAGATGCAGGAAAAAGTATGCATGATCAGTCACCAAATTGCAGTTTGATTGATCTTAATCGCTGTGGTGTTGCTTTGATGGAAATTGTTACTGAACCTGATATTAGATCACCGCATGAAGCTTCAGAATATGTAAAAAAATTGCGTAGTTTGTTAAGAGCTATAGGTTCTTGTGATGGTAATATGGAAGAGGGGTCGCTGCGTTGTGACGCAAATATTTCAGTTAGAAAGCCAGGAGAAGATTTTGGTACTAGATGTGAAATTAAAAATCTTAATTCTGTGAAAAATATCATGAAGGCGATTGAATATGAAGCAATGAGGCAGGTTGAGCTTTTGGAATCTGGTGAGAAAGTTGAACAAGAAACCAGGTTATTTGATGTAGATAAAGGTCAAACAAGGACGATGAGAACTAAAGAGGACGCTAATGATTATCGTTATTTTCCTGATCCTGATTTATTACCAGTACGTGTTCATGATGAACTAATTGAACGTTTGCAAAAAGAGTTGCCAGAGCTGCCTGATGCTAAAATTGAGCGATATATAACTGAATTTGGTTTAAGCCAATATGATGCGGAAATTTTGGTTGCTGATGAATATATAGCGAAATATTTTGAGGATGCAAGTGATGGCGTAACGCCTAAGAACGTAGCTAATTGGATATGTAGTGAATTATTTGGTAAGTTGAACAAAAATGATATAGAGCTACAATATTGTAAAATTACGCCAAAAATGTTGAAAGAGCTGGTAATTTTAATAGAGAAAGGAACTATTTCTGGTAAAATTGCAAAAATAGTGTTTGAGGAGATGTTTGAAACTGGTTCAGAGCCTGCTAAAATTATTGCAGAAAAAGGTTTGAACCAAGTTTCTGACAGGGCAACGATAGAGCCGATAATTGATGCGGTAATGGCTGCTAATCCTGATTCAGTTGAAGATTATAGAGCTGGTAAGGAAAAATTAATTGGTTTTTTTGTTGGGCAGGTTATGAAAAAAACTGGTGGTAAAGCGAATCCGCAAACAGTTAATGAGCTGCTTAAAGAAAAATTGAAAGCTTAATAATTTTTATTCTTGGAGCTTCTAATATATGCAAAAATTATCTTTTCAAAAAATTATTTTAGAATTACAGAATTTTTGGCAAGATTATGGCTGTGCTATCTTGCAGCCTTATGATGTTGAGATGGGCGCGGGGACGTTTCATCCAGCTACTGTTATTCGTTGTCTTGGTAAAAAACCTTGGAATGTAGCGTTTGTTCAGCCTTCAAGGAGGCCAACTGATAGCAGATATGCTAATCATCCTAACAGAATGCAACATTATTACCAATTTCAAGTTATTTTGAAACCATCGCCTGATGATATTCAAGATCTTTATCTTAAGAGTTTGGAGAGATTAGGTGTTGATATGAATTTAAATGATATTAGATTTGTTGAAGATGATTGGGAATCCCCTACCCTTGGTGCTTCTGGTCTTGGTTGGGAGGTTTGGTGTAATGGTATGGAAGTTTCACAATTTACTTATATGCAACAAATAGCAGGAATTGATTGCAGGCCAGTTGCTGGTGAAATTACTTATGGTTTAGAAAGATTGGCTCTTTATATTCAAGGCGTAGATAATGTCAAAGATATTGATTGGAACGGTCAGAAGGGAGAAAAAGCATTAACATATGGTGAAGTTGATTTTGAAGCTGAGAAGCAATTTTCAAAATTTAATCTAGAAGTTGCTGATGTATCTATTTTATTGCAGCATTTTTCTGATTGCGAGGTGCAAGCAATGAAATTGGTTACAGAAAACTTACCTTTACCAGCTTATGATTATTGCATTAAGGCAAGTCACTTATTTAATTTGTTAGATGCAAGGGGTGTCCTTAGTGTAACGGAGCGAGCGTCTTACATTACAAGAGTAAGAAATTTAGCCAAAGCTGCCTGCAGTAAATGGGTTGAAACTCAAGAAGTTTAGAAAACTGGATTAAAAAATTATGAGTGAGATATTACTAGAATTATGCTGCGAAGAAATTCCAGCTATGATGCAAGCTAAGGCAGAGTTAGCTTATTTTGATATTTTTAAAAAATATTTTCAAGATAAGAAAATAAATTATGATAATTTACATATTTTTATTGGTCCAAGAAGAATAACAATTTTTGCTGATGGTTTGCAAGATAAACTCGAGCCTCAGTTTTTATCTATTAAAGGGCCAAAAATAAATGCTCCAGATATGGCGATTGATGGTTTTTGCAAAACTCATAAAATAAATAAAGGCCAGCTTATTATTAAAGATGTAAAAGGTGCAGAATGTTATTTTCTTGAAGAAAATATTCCGGAGCAAAAAACAACAGATGTTTTGTTTGAAACTTTGAGTGAGCCTCTTATGTCTTATGTTTGGCCAAAGTCGATGTATTGGTCAGATCATAAAATAAAATGGGTGAGGCCTATTTTGAATATTTTATGTTTGTTTGACAAAGAAATTATCCCTTTCAAGTTTGGGCATTTGACAGCGAATAATATGAGTTATGGTCATAGATTTATGGCCAAGGAAGGAATTAAAATCGTTGATTTTGCTGATTATCAACAAAAATTGCGCGATAATTTTGTTATTTTAACTAGACAAGAAAGGATTGATTTAATTCAAAGGGCGATGCAAAAAAAAGCTGAATCATTAAATTTATTTATTAAGGACGATCCTGTTTTGCTAGAAGAAGTTGCCGGTTTAGCTGAATTTCCAAATTTTATGGTTGGTGAAATTGATAAACAATTTCTTAAATTGCCAAGTGAGGTCCTAGTTACCTCTATGCGTAGTCATCAAAAATATTTTAGCCTTTTTGATAAGGAGGGTAATTTTGCACCATATTTCTTTTTTGTCAGTAATATGAATCCTAGCGATGATAATTTTATTATTAAAGGCAACGAAAAAGTTTTATCTGCAAGGCTTTCTGATGCATTATATTTTTATAAGCAAGATACGCAAACAACTTTAGTAGGTAAGGCGCAAGATTTAGATAAAATATTATTTCATGCTAAACTTGGTTCGTTGAAAGATAAAACTAATAGATTAACTAAATTAGTAAAATTTATTGATAGTAATAATCAATTTGCATTTGAAGCAGCGCAAATTTGTAAGAGTGATATATTATCTGAAATGGTTGGTGAATTTCCTAATTTACAAGGCATAATTGGTTATTATTATGCTCTTGATGAGGGAAGGGATGAAAAAATAGCTAGAGCCATTTGTGATCATTATAAACCACAAGGGCCAAATGATGAAGTGCCTTCAGATGAGGCAGCCATTCTTGCTATAGCTGATAAAATAGATAGTTTATGCGGTCTTATTATTGCTGGTTTCAAACCAACGGGTTCTAAAGACCCTTATGCTTTGCGTAGGATGGCTTTGGGTGTTATCCGTATTTTGCTTGAGAATAAAATATCGTTGAACATCATTAGCTTAGTAGAGTTTAGCTGTAATTTATATAAAATGGTTGATAATAACAGCGCTGATTATGTTGGTGATATTATTGCTTTTATCGAAGATAGAGCAAAAAATTATTTTAAAGATGAGTTTAAGCAAAATCATGTTGAGGCTGTAGTTAATTTGGTGGCTGAGCCAGATTTAATTACAATAAAAATGAAATTGGTAGCTTTAGATAAATTTTTAGCAAATGAGGATGGTAATATTTTATTGAATTCATACAGGAGAGCAAATAATATAGTTAGTGGAAAATCTTTTAATGGTTTTGTTGATAAATCTTTGTTTCAAGATGATTTAGAGCAAGAATTATTTAATTTTTTAGAGTTAAATAATCAAAAATTAGAAAATGCGATATCAGCAAAAGATTTTTTACTGGCTCTTGCTATATTGGCTCGGATAAAGCCTCTTATAGCTGATTTTTTTGATAATATTATGGTAATGGATAAAAATGCAAAAATCGCTAATAACAGATTGTTGTTATTAAAGGAAACAAAAAAACTTTTTGATAAAATAGTCAATTTTAGCCTTTTATAAATTTATATTTTGGTTAATCTTAACTTGAAAACTAATTTGCTGAATTATACAATTAACTTAAATTCAAGATTTGTAAATTTATGAATAATGCCAAAAATAACAAAATAAAAACAAGGCCTATATCACCACATCTTACTATATATAAGCCTCAGATTAGTTCGGTTTTATCTATTGGTCATAGGTTTAGTGGAGCTGGTTTATTTGCGATGATGCTAGCACTTAATTGGTGGTTTTCTATGTGGGTTTTTAGTGGTTTTAAGCCATGTTATATTAATATGATGGATAATATTATTGTAAAAATTTTGTTAATATTAACCAGTTATGGTTTTTTTTACCATTTATGCACCGGTATAAGGCATTTAGTTTGGGATACTGGCGGTGGTTTTTCTATTTGCGCCGTTAAATATTCAGGGATATTGGTAATTGTTTCTTCTATTATATTTACATTAATTTTTTGGGTTATAGTTTAATATGAGTAATGATTATAGATCAGATTTATCAAAAGCAAAAAATCTTGGGGCTTCAGGTTCTGGTTCTCATCATTGGTGGCATCAGAGATTTACAGCGATAGTAATTGCTTTAACGGTGTTTTGGGTTTTTTATTTTTTTGCCGGCATATCTGATAATCAAATTTCAGGAATTATAGATTTGCTACAAAGGCCTATTAATTCTATAATGTTAATAATTTTTTCTATATTTACTATTTACCACGGTATGCTGGGTATGCAAGTGATAATCGAAGATTATGTTCATTGTCGAATTTTACGATTATCTATGATTGTGACAATTAAGATCTTTGCTATTTTGACAATAATTACTTTTATAATGTCGATTTTATTTTTGATAAAATTATAGTGAATTAAATGATTGAAGAAATTTCGGGGCCGGACGAATTAATTTATTTATTTTCTAAGCTGCCTGGTTTAGGTACCAGGTCGGCACGCCGTATAGTTTTGCATCTGCTTCAGGATAAAGATTTAAGATTAAAGGGTTTAATTGAAGGTTTAGAGGGTGCTTTTAGCAAAATTAAGTTATGCGTGATTTGTAATAATATAGATTATGATATAAAATGTAGGGTATGTGAAAATGATGCTAGGAGCGATGAAATGATTGCGATAGTAGAGACAGTAACTGATCTTTGGGCTATAGAGCGTAGCGATGGTTTTAAAGGGAGATATCATGTTTTAGGCAGCACACTTGCAAAAGTAAAAGACCAGAGCTCGGAAAATTTGGGCTTGCCTAATTTGCTGGCAAGATGCAAAAAAAATAATACTAAAGAATTAATTATCGCAACTAATGCTACTCTTGAGGGGCAAACCACGGCTTATTTTATTACAGAATATTTTAAGAATTATCCAATAAAAATATCAAGGCTTGCAAGCGGCATTCCGATAGGGGGGGAGCTTGATTATTTGGACGAAGGAACCGTTCTTGCTGCTTTTGATAGTAGAAAAGCTTTTGAATAATTAATAAACATTACGCAGTGATAGCATGAATATACAAATATTTTTTGGACATTTTCCAATAATTGATTTGGGTGATATTATTTTACGAGAAATTACATCTGATGATGCGCAAGATTATCTTGATTATATGAGCAATGATAAGATGGCAAGTTTTCTTACCAAAGAAAATAGGCCAGTAAATTTTGATGCAGCTCTTGAAGAGGTTAAATATTGGGGAAGTTTATTTCCTACTAAAAAAAGCATATATTGGGGAATTGCTTTAAAAGATAATAATAAGCTAATAGGAACTGCTGGATTTAATATGATATCATTCATAAATTCTAGAGCCGAAATTAGTTATGATCTTGATCCAAAATTCTGGGGAAAAGGAATGATGCTTCGTGCTATTAAGGCTATTTTAAGATTTGCTGATGAGACGTTGGGTGTTATACGTACACAAGCAACTGTGATAATTGACAATCAGCGTTCAATTAACGTTCTTGAGAGATGCGGTTTTCAAAGGGAGGGATATCTAAAAAAATATGAATTAGTAGAAGGCGAATTAAAAGATTATTATATGTATGCTAGAGTTTTATTGTGAGCAAGTTGAAATTATTAATATCGCTTATTATTTTTAGTCTATCTGCAAATGCTAAGGGGGAAATTATTGAAACGCACAATATAGCTGAAATTAAAAAGATTTTTAGCGATTTATCTGAAGGTGATCTAGCTTTATTTGATGTTAAAGATGTGATTTTTCAGCCTAAAGATAAAGTGATGTCTCAAATGCATAAAATTTTTTTTGACCATCAATTTAACCTTATTAAAAAAAAATATGATAAATCAAATGCAGATTATTTAAAAAGTATAGTTCTTGCTTCGTATGAGTCTGTGTTAGTTGAAGATGAAATGCCAAAAATTATTACAGATATTCAAAAAACTGGAGCGATGGTTTTTGCTTTAACTAGCGGTAAAACAGGCGCTTATGGCGTAATAAAAAATAGAGAGGATCTTAGAATACAAACTCTTAAAAATTTTGGCATAAATTTTACAAAACTTCTTAGTTTTCCTGAAATAGATTTTAGCAAAGAACATAATATATTTTTTAAGAAAGAAAATGGTAAACCAATTTTTAAAAATGGAGTAATTTTTGCTGCCAGATTACCAAAGGATAAGGTGTTAGGTTATTTTTTAAATTCTGCTAAACTTAAACCTAAAAAGCTTATTTTTATTGATAATCAATTAAAAAATGTGAAATTAGTTGCTAATAAATGTTGCGAATTTGGTATAAAATATACGGGAATATATTTTAATAAATCTTCTTCTGTAAAACACGAATCTTTGAATGAAAAAATTGCTAAAAAGAAATTTGAAATTTTGGTCATGAAAAGAAAGTGGATAAGTGATGCCGAAGCTAAAAAATTACTGCTTAGATAAAGAATTTTTTATCTTATTATCAAATAGCAACGCGTATTGAACAACGCTATAGTATAAAAATTGGTAACGTATAATTAATTGTGTAAAACGGATAATTTCTCTGGCCAATATTGG
>CAYGSI010000001.1:19551-68437 GCA_964352655.1 uncultured Rickettsiaceae bacterium | reverse complement strand
CTACATTTTTTCAAGCATCCTCTCCATTTTTTATTCAGAGAATTTAATCGCCCTGATATTTTTTTTTAGTAAAATTACTTGAAATGTAAAATAATTACTGCTATAAAGTCACGTAATATTTTTCTTCTGCGCCCTTAGCTCAGCTGGATAGAGCAACGGATTTCTAATCCGTAGGTCAGAGGTTCGAATCCTCTAGGGCGTACCATCTACTTAAGGGTATATACTGGAAAAATATATAACAATTTTTTTTATTTAATTCGTTTATTCTTGAGTCCTAATACGCTATAAGCTAACCTGCCAAAGGGGTAATTAGCATTTTTACTTTTGACATCCACTCCCCCCTAAAGGAAGGAGATTCCTAAGAGTTAACTTAGGCTGGTATTAGATTGCTCTTTCTCAGTAATTCCTGCTTCGTAGAGTTCACTAACGCAATCTCTCCACAGGCTAACACGGCCCGCCCGGCCGCTAATATATTTTTAGCAGCATTTATATCTGCGTTTTCTTTGTAATCACATGTTTGGCAATGGAATCGCTCTTGAGTTAACCGGTTATCTCTGCTCCTATGACCACAGCCAGAAGCTCATTTCGTTATACCAAAACATTTTTGTTTGCTCAGCAAACGGTCTAGATTCAAAGCTAAGAACTTATTTCATACAAATCTAGCGCAACCAGAGTACACATTTAATTGGTCCTCTATTTTTCTATTGGTCTTAAGTCTATACTTAAATGCTTTGACTATCTTCATGAACAATTATATTGTTTGGTCTGATCATATTATCTAATTCATTTATTATGTCAAACGATATTAGAAAAGGCAGATATTGCGTTTTTCGATTACATGCGCACTCTGGGGGTACGTTACAAAGCTAATTTGAGTACTTTATATCCCGCCATAAATGACCGAGTTTTACAGCACCTTACATAAAATAAGTAAGATACAGCATAATTAACGGATTGTTTTTGTTTTAATATTTTTGCTATAAATTTCAAAACTTGCATCGATAATTTTATGCCAAACCCCATAATCAAAAATATCCATATCTTTAGAAATAACCCTACAAACTTAAATTATGGATTTTATAATTTAAACCTGAGAATAATCAGTTTCAAAAAATGGGCTTTGGACTTCGTGTTTAATTAATATTTAGGCAGCAAGGCTCTTCTTCGCCAGCTCCACTAAATCAGCAAAACTCTTGCTATTGTTAACCGCAAGTTCTGCAAGGATTTTACGATCCACCTCTACTCCAGCCTTGTTAAGGCCGTTAATAAAGCTTGAGTAAATCATTCCATGTTCTCTAGCTGCAGCATTTATTCTTTGAATCCACAATTTCCTAAAATCACGCTTACGACATCTACGGTCTCTATAAGCATATTGCAAACCTTTTTCAACTTTTTCAATTGCAATTCGAAAACAATTTTTGGCTCTCCCTCTGTAACCTTTTGCAAGCTTAATTATTTTTTTGTGACGGGCTTTTGATACTATCCCTGATTTTGCACGTGTCATATTTACCCCTCTTTAATTAGTTCCATTTGGCAAGAATTTTTTTATAATCCTCGCTGCATCTGCATTGCAAATGATTTCAGTTCCTCTTTGGTTACGAAGCTGAGCTTTTGTACGACGCCTCATAAAGTGCTGCTTACCAGATTGCGCAGCCTTTAACTTACCTTTAGCAGTAAGCTTAAAGCGTTTTTTTGCTCCTGAATGAGTTTTCATTTTAGGCATACTAAGATCCTCTATAATATTGGTATTTAAACAAAAGAATCAATAAATTAGGCATACCAGGGCCACGTTATTGATATAGTAACATTTGGTGACCCCTACGGGAATCGAACCCGTGTTTTCACCGTGAAAGGGTAACGTCCTAACCGCTAGACGAAGGGGCCATATTATCCAAAATCAACTTAGAGACTAAATCCACCAGGCAGTTTTCAGATAACATCTTTATACATTCAAAAAACCATTGTTGCAACAAAATTTTCAAAAAAAATCTAGGATTAATACAATAAAGCCAAGATTTCATTTATTAAATTTATTTACCTACTAATTGAGCAAATTTCTCTTGCAGTGATGGTACAATTTTTTTAGAATCAACAAAATTAACAATATCTGGCTTTAAATTAATTTCTTTAATGCCAGCAATTTCTTTAGCCGTACCTGTCATAAAACAATAATCATAACTGCTAATTTCATTAATTTTCATTCTTTTTTCTATCACATTAAAACCATTATTTTTGACAAGCTCAATAACAGCCTGTCTGGTGATGCCATTTAAGAATTTATCTGCTATAGGAGTAACTATTTCATTATTTTTACCAAAGAAAATATTTGCTACGTTACATTCAGCAATAAAGCCAGCATCATCCAAAACAAGGGAATCATTATAACCTTCAAGTTCTGCATTATTTTGTGAAATTATTGCCATAGCATAATGAGCAGATGATTTTGCTTGTACAGGAAGAGCTTTAGTTGAAACCTTAGACCAATTGCTTAAAATTAACCGAACATTATTAATAAATTCATTTTTTGAAGGAATTGCAGCAATCAATATATTGTTATTTAATTTATTATCATAAACACCTATTGACTCAGCACCACGCCAAATAAGTGGCCTTATATAAGCATATTCAAGCGAGTTTTTCTTCAGTAATCCCTCTGTTGCTTTATTAATTTCTGCAGCACTATAATTTACTTTAAGATTCATATATTTAGCTGATTTTAACAATCTTTTAGTATGCTCTTCTAATTTGAATACAACCCCCTTATAGGCTCTTTCCCCTTCAAAAACTGCACCAGAATAATGCAGGCTATGAGTTAAAACATGGATATACGCATCATTCCAAGGCACAAACTCGCCATTGATCCATATAAAGTCAGATAATTTTGGTGCATATTGAAAATTCATTGTAAATATTCTTAGTTTAGAGTTATTATAAGCTGGACAATCAAATCTATTATAGGTCAATATAGTTTCATGAAAAACACTGAATCTCATATTTTAATTGTCGATGATGATATCAGAATAGTAAAACTTTTAAAGCAATTTTTGCAACGAAATGGTTTTTTAGTTTCAAGTGCTGCATCCACAAAAGAAGCTTTTATTTTAATGGAAGATTTTATCTTTGACTTAATTATATTAGATGTGATGATACCAGAAATTACTGGCATTGAGTTTGCTAAAAAGATGAAAAATAAAAATGAAGCGCCGCCTATTGTCATGCTAACTGCCCTTTCAGAACCCGAAGATAGAATTAAAGGACTTGAGGCAGGAGCAAAAGACTATTTAACAAAACCTTTTGAACCTAAAGAATTATTACTCAGAATTAATAATCTACTTGAGTCTAGAAACAGCTATAATCAAAATCAACAAATTGTCAGGATAGGCTCTTTGGTCTATGATTTAAATACCAAAAATCTTACTAATAATCGTGATAATATATCACTGAGCTCAACTGAACAAAAATTGCTTGAGCTGCTTATAGATGCAAAAAATCAAATTCTTTCTAGAAATGAATTATCTCAAAAAATGGGAGATCTAAACCCAAGATCTATTGACGTACAAATTGTAAGGTTACGCAATAAATTAGAGAGTGATCCTAAATCACCTAAATATCTTAAAACTATAAGAAATTCGGGTTATGCGCTCTATATTTAAACTTGGATTAACAACTTTTATAAAAAAGCGAATATTACCAAATAATTTACTTTCACGCTTTTTTCTAATTATCATAATACCAACGTTAATTGGCCAAATCTTTGCTTTACATTTATTTTATAAAAGACACTGGTATAATGTTTCTTATTATAATAGTTCTATTATGTCGGAAGAAATACTATCTTTGACCCAAAAAAATCTTGAATCAAGCACAAAAAATATCAACAACAAATATCTCAATTTAACTTACAATTTATTAAAAAATCAAACATTAAAGCCAATCAAAAACCCTAATATAGAAGAATTAGAAATTTTTAAAAAATCTTTAAATAGTAAAATAAAATTTCCTTACCTGGTATTTAAAGATGATAATAAAATTATCGTATTAATTCAACTTGAAGAAGATCTGCTTAATATAAATTTCTCTAGCAAAATTTTGATTAGTCCTACAACTTATATTTTTGCACTTTGGTTAATATTTTTGACGATATTACTACTTTCTGTTTCACTTATTTTTTCTCGCAACCAAATAAAATCTATTCTTGAGCTAACAAATATTGCAGAAAAATATGGCAGAGGAGAAAAAATAACTAAATATAAGCCCTCAGGTGCTAATGAAATCCGAAAGGCTGGCCTTGCTTTTATAAAAATGAAAGACAGAATTGAACGACAAACCGCTAGAAGGACAAAAATGTTAGCAATGATTTCACATGATCTTAAGACTCCTCTTACTAGAATGAAGCTGCAAGTTGAACTAATGGAAGATTCAGATGAAAAAGAAGAATTGAATTACGATATTACCAGTATGCAATATATGATTTCCTCTTACCTAGATTTTGCCAGGGGTGAAGGGGGAGAAGAATTTCAAAAGTTGGCGTTAAATCAGTGGATTAAAAATTATATGGATACTTGTTGGAAAAATATCGAATATAAAATTCCAAAGAAAAAAAACTATATACAAATAAAACCACACTCTTTTGCCAGAGCCTTAGATAATATTATTGGTAATGCAAAAAAATATGCAAAACAAGTTAAAGTATCAGTAACATCCAAAAATAAAGAAGCCATAATAATTATTGAAGATGATGGCAAAGGCATAGCTCAAGAAGATATAAATCTTTCATTTAAACCTTTTTATAGGGGTGACAAAGCAAGAATGTTGGGTGATTCTGGTAGTTCAGGTCTTGGCCTTGCCATTACTAAAGAAATAATATTGGGCCATTACGGCTCTATAAAATTAGAAAAAAGTAAAAATATGAATGGTTTATTAGTTAGAATAATAATCCCGGTAATAGATTAATCTCACCTTATATCTATTTTAGTATATTCAGAATTCCCGCCAAAAAACAAATTTGCGATACAAATTCTAATTTTGACGGATGGACTATATATTGCTCTTGAAAAATCTAATCAGAGCATGTATCATGAAAGCAGATCTGACAGTCATAACTTAACTGACATTCAGGTCTAAATTTATATCGTCTGTCAGATTAAATCTTGACTTCTACAAATATAACGTTTTTATTTTTGAAATGTTTTCAGAGTTTTCCGATGTTAGATCAACAAAAAATTGATTTTGCCACTTTTGAGTTTTAGCAGCTTGCGCACTTGTGGCTTTATCCCATGGTGTGTAAACTCTTGTTGCTCGCTTACCTTCTTTTCCATTTGCACTAAATATATTTTTCTTTGTTAAAACAGTTTTAGGAAATATAAACTCTCCTACATTGCTACCATCAGAAACAGCGATCACAACGAAATCAATAGTGTCAGATTCTTCATATGGGGCAATAATGCTGTCAGCACCTCTTTTCCATATCGTTACGAACCAACCTGATTTTGTAGGAGTTTTTTTGGCTATCCTAAATAAACCCTTCTTTCCTTTAATAGTAAAAGTATGTGCATAATATTCTGAACTTTCATCCTCTGAGGAAAATTTTTCAATTTCCAAGTTGCATTTAGAATACATATTGCCTTGTGCATTTTTTACTATCTCTAACGCTTTCAACATATTGTTCTCAATTTAGTTTCTTCGTAAACCATAACACCAGTTCATCATCCAGAGGATACTCTTTGCCCGGAGTTACATATTCATATTCCTTCTAGTCCTGCCGTAGATATCCCTACGGTTAAAATATTAATAGCAGCATTCAGGTCTCTATTAATTTCATAGCCACAATTTTGACACTTAAAAACTCTATCTTTCAAGGTTAAAATTTCCTTGATAGCTGAGCAGTTACTGCACGTTTTAGAGCTCGGGAAAAATCTATCTACTTTTCCTATGATTTTACTATGCTCCTTAGCTTTAAACTCTAGTCTTTGCAATAATTGATATAAACCAAGATCACTTACTTTACGTCCCCACAATCTCTTCATACCATCTAAGTTTAAGTCTTCAAAAAACATCTTGTCATACTTTGTTATTAAATCATTGGCTAACTTAAAATGAAAATCTACATGATACTTACATGAATAACAAATATTGTTATTTGTTTATATGTTATTTTATTGCTATAAACTAATAAATATTCCCCTCCTTGTCAACTCCCTCCTCGCCTTATATCCCCATAGATAAATCTAGGGGCTTTACGGCTCTTTTTGGTAAAATTTACATAATCAATTAGATTATTTATCATGCAAGTCTATTTTATAACCCTTCAGCGTTAGATGTTAAGTAATCAGCTACACCTTGTTTTGTTGGATTCATCCCCTGATCCCCTTTTTTCCAACCAGCAGGACAAACTTCTCCATGAGCATTATGATGGTCTAGAGCATCAATCATTCTTAATGTTTCTTCGACATTTCTACCAAGAGGTAAATCATTCACTAAATAATGCCTAATTTTGAAATTTTCATCTATTAAAAAAGTACCTCTAAAAGATATACTCTCAGTACTAAGTACATTATAAGCAATTGAAATCTCTTTGCTTAAATCTGAAACTAAAGGAAATTTGATATCACCAATACCACCCTTACTAACAGGCATAGATTTCCAAGCATAATGTGAAAAATGCGAATCTACGCTAACACCTATTAATTTTGTTCCCCTAGAATTGAAATCACCAAGCCTATTGTTAAAAGCGATAATCTCTGAGGGGCAAACAAAAGTAAAATCCAGCGGATAGAAGAATAAAACTCCTTTATGGTTTTTTAAATAATTTTTTAAATTAAAATTTTCATCGATAGAATCATCTGGCATTACTGTTTTAGCAGTAAAATCAGGTGCTTCGTCTCCTATAAATACGCTCATAAATAAACTCCCTAAATTTAATTTTTTGTATAGACCATAATATAGATTATTTATTATAAATCAACATAAGTTAGCCAAATAATCATCCATTTGCTTAATAGTTGAAATATTATATATATTAAAATTATGTGGGCTTTTTCGAGCTAGCCCAGTTAACACTGAACCAGAACCAATTTCAACAATATCAGTGATACCATTTTTTGCCATATAATCCATTGTCTCTCTCCAACGAACCATGCCACAAATTTGCTGAACTAAGTTAGATCTGATTTCTTCAACATCATTTGTAATTTGCGCTGTAACATTAGCAATTAAAGGCACTATAGGAGCTTTGATTTTTATCTGCGATAAAGCTCGAGACATTGGAAGTTTTGCAGCCTGCATTAACTCGGAGTGAAAGGGAGTACTTACTTTTAATTTAATGGCTTTATGACCTGTATCTTTCATAATGGCCAACATATAATCAATATTTTTTTTGTGACCACTAATAACTATTTGTCCATCAACATTGTCATTAGCTATTTGACATATGCCATCTGTAATTGCAGAATCAATTAATTGTTGTAATTTAGTTGCGTTAATACCGATACATGCTGCCATGGCACCTTCACCTTTAGGGCAAGCTTGCTGCATGGAAACCGCACGCAGTCGCAATAATTTCGTAGTATCTTCAAGTGATAAAGAACCAGCTGAACAAAGAGCACTATATTCACCAAGTGAATGCCCTGCCACAAATGATGAAATTTTATTTATTTTTTGCTGACATTGTTCTATAATAGTTTCAAATATTGCTATGGAAGTTGCCATAAGCGCTGGCTGAGTATGCTCGGTAAGCGTTAACTTGTCGATTGGCCCTGCAAAGATTATATCGCTCAATTTATATTGCAATACATCGTCAACAATATTAAAAACTGACTTTGCTTTATCAAATTGCTCAAAAAAATCTTTACCCATGCCAACTATTTGCGACCCCTGACCTGGAAAAACAAAAGCTCTTTTTATATGCATAACTTAAGTAACCTCAATATTTTTAGAAACATTATGATAATTTTACGTAACCTGTCAATTATTTTAATAATTATTAGCTTCAACATTAATGTTTTTGCTGGTGATAAGCTATATAACAAGGTATTTACGCATATTAAGAAAAAAGAATGGTTACAAGCAGAAAAAGTTACAAAAATTATCGGGGATAAAGTATTATTTAAAATAGTTTTGTCCCAACAATTTTTAGACCAAAATTATAAAAAAAATAGCTTTGATAAAATAACAAAATTTTTAAAAAATAATCCATCTTGGCCACAAAGCCAAATATTAAAAAGCAGAGCTGAGAGCCTTATTGATTACAAAACTAATAAAACAAAAATTTATGATTGGTTTAAGCAAAATAAACCTATAACCGGTAACGGTCATAAATATTATGCCTTAGTCGCCAGTAAAATAATCAAAGATAAAACGAAGCTAAAACCTATTATACAAAATAGCTGGATAAATGGTTGCTTTAGCCAGGATGAACAAAAAAACTTTTATAAAAAATATAAAAAATTTTTAACAAAGGAAGATAATATATCTCGTATTGATAATTTGTTATGGAAGGGGTCAGTTACAAGTGCAAAAAGATCGCTACATTTAGTAAATCATGGATATAAGAAGTCCTTTAGGGCGCAAATTGCATTTTTAGAAGCAAAAAAAAATGCGTATAGCTTATTTACAGCCGTACCAAAAAAATATTATACACAAGGATTGATTTATCAATATCTTAAATCCCGTAAAAATACCCCTCCTTCTGGTAAAGAAGTAATTCAGCTTGTTAATTTAATCAAAAACGAAAAAGGACATGAAAATAGTTTTTGGCAAATACAATGTTATCTGACTAGAGAACATATCCAAAAGAAAAATTTTAACGATGCTTATCTTATAGCAAGTAATCATTTGGCTAAAAGCGCAGCTGATGTTAGTGAAGCCGAATTTTTGTCTGGTTGGCTTGCGCTTAGATTTTTAAAAAAACCTGTTGTTGCTTTAAATCACTTTAAAAAATTTAGCAAAGTTGTACAAAATCCTATTAGTGTTGCCCGTGGCTTATATTGGCGCGGCAGGGCTTATAACGCAGTTGGAGATTTAGAAAAAGCAACTCGTTATTATATGCATGCGGCGCATAATTTTGGCTATACTTTTTACGGACAAGTAGCAACAATTGAGCTTGGTAAAAAACATTTAAAACTGCCACCAAAAATTATTTTAGCTAATCACAAAAATGATAACCAAATCCAAAACCCTGATATTCTAAAGGCGGCTAAATTAGTCAGTAAATATGGCAGAAACGGCCTCGCACAGACATACTTAAATCACTTAATCGATTCAACGAAAGAAGCACAAGAAATACTTGCCATAGCGCTTGAACTGCAAGATGTAAAATTGCATCATAAAGTTTGGATGTCTAAAAGAGCTACGCGAAAACATATATTTATCGATAATTACTCTTTTCCAACACCTTATAAAATAAAAAATTTAAAAACAGAAGAATCTCTAACTTATAGCATAATCAGACAAGAATCTGTTTTCGATCAACATGCTAAAAGCTATGCAAATGCTATGGGACTTATGCAATTAATTAAACCAACAGCTTGTGAGACTGCAAAAAAAATTGGTCTGCAATGCAATGTCCGTAACCTTACGCAAAATCCGAACTATAATATCAAGCTAGGCACGACTCATTTAGCGCAATCAATTGCTAATTATAAAAATTCTTATATTCTGGCAATAGCAGCTTATAATGCTGGTCCTGCAAATGCAAATAAATGGGTAAAATCACTTGGAGATCCACGTAATTTTAACGATGTTCACAAAGTAATAGATTGGATAGAATTAGTGCCATATAAGCAAACACGAGACTATATCCACCGCGTCCTTGAAAATTTACAAATTTATCGTGCTATTATCCATAAAAATACTCAATTAAAATTAAAAGAAGATCTTTTAAATATTTCAGTATAATAAGCTAATATCTTTGGTTTGTCCTTTTTTGCTCTGTAATTTGCTAGCATGTCCAATATTTTTAAGATATATAGCTTCTTTTGCTAATTTGATAATATAATCTGGTTCCATTCCTGCTAAATAGCATATTTCTTGAAAAAACTCTCCGCCACCAAAAATCCAATCTTTTGCCTCTTTTTCAATCTTTTTAGATTCTTTACTTTGTGAAATATTTGTTACATCTATAATAGCTTGAGTGATCATAGCCTTAAATAAAGTAACTTCTGGAGAATAATTACAGCCTTTTAAACGCTCAAAAGGCGCTTGGAATTTTATTACATTATACATCTGATTTTTATCCTTATATTAGTTAAAAGAAAAATCATGATTATTTGTTTTTAGTAAAGTTTTTAATAATCATGTAATAACAAGGATAAAGTTTTATTTTGCTTAACTAAGTGCTTATTTATAGTTTAATATAAAAACAAAGATTTTATTTAGAGTTTCATTTATGATTTTTATTCATATCATTGCTAAAAAGAGTTTGGTGGTATAATATGAGTACAAGATAGTTAATACTGAGTTTCAAAAAATGGTTAATTTGAGAATGATCAAACTAACAATTTACATAATATTAAATCTTTAACTATCATTGCTAAAAAAGGGGATAGTAAAATGGTAATAAAAATATATGAGAAAAATTTTGAATAAAATTAAAATGATACTGATAATCGTATTTGAACTTATTATTAAGGAACCAATTAGCTTAAGCAATATAGTCCAAAATTGAAAGCAATAAATTAACCTTCTAGGCTATCATTTCCAGCTAGCTTATCATAATAATCATAAAAATAGGGATCCCATATCTTATCCTGATTATTATAATCATTAAATAAATCAAATATTTCACTAATAACAGCAATTACTCCGATTAATATAACATTCTGAGGCATAATTTTGATTTTTATCCTTAATTTTTATCTTTACAAAAAAATTAATAATATAGCATTGTGAGTTATAGTCTAGTATTCTCTAAAAATTTTCTAAGGCATTGCTAAAGAAGTATAGATAATATATCTTTAAAGAAAAGCAAGATGAGAGAATTTTTTATCATATCGAAAGCCTTAGAATATCGCTTTAATTCGCCTATTAAAGCGATCAAGATAATGGCGAATCAAAGAATTTTTGCTTTCCACGAGAGAAGTTTCGGATTTTGAAGTGGAGCGCTGAAGCGATATTTTATATTTGCTGTAGGTATCATAAGCGTCTGTACATAAAATTTTTATACTATAGCTTTGTTCAATACGCGCTGCCTACCATTTGATAATAAGATGAAAAATCTCCTTTCTTTGTCACTTGGAGATCAATAATCTCGTTCCTATTTTCCTGTCAACAGTAACCCATACATATGCTCGCTTAAACTAAATTGGCGGTTTATAATATGTAAATAACTCATCTATTTCTAGAATTTCTATCTTGTCAAGCGTCTGAGGCTGAACATTTTCAAGAGTTATCCAAGGAGATATAAAATCAAACCATCATAGCATGGTAAAATATTTTCAGGTAACTCTGTAATGATTTTATGGTAATCTATATTATGACTCATATTAGTAAGGTAAATTTTCTTAGGTTGATATAATTTATTCCACTCCAGTATTTTGTCAATTCCAGCATGAGCAAAATTAGAAGTGTGATCCATGGAATCTACCACCCACATATCTAAATTTTTTAAATATTGCTTAGATTGTGGTAAAATATTTGATACATCACAAGAATAAACAAAATTATCAACTTTCACCCCTAAACTTTTGATTTCTCCGTGTTCTTGAGGAAATAATTGAAGATTTATATCACCAATTTTTAATTTATCAAATTCATTTATTATATTCAATTTTAGATGATTTTTGATAAATAAATAACGATATCTATTATAAATTGCATCTGCTATTGATGCTTCCACAAAAATATCTAAAGGCTTTTTGTTTATGTAAAAAAACACTCTCAACTCATCTATACCACTAACATGGTCAGCATGGTCATGAGTTAAAATAGCACCATCCAAATGATTAATATCAGCTTGTATTAGTTGCCTTTTAATATCAAAACCAAAATCTACCAGTATTTTTGTATTGTTTTTATTGATTATTATTGAAGAACGTAATCTTTTATTGTAGTTTGACGATGATTTACAAATGTGGCATTTACAACCAATAACTGGCACACCAACGGAAGAACCACAACCTAAAATATTAATTTTTAACATAACATCTATGTATAATATATTGTATGATTTTTGGGGCTTGAACAAAGCTTTATTTATTTTTATTAATTATGCCACTAACGTGAGCATATTACCAGGTTTTTTGGCTATAATCTCCGATTTTTTCTTTGTTGGAAATTTTCCTTTTTATTATTTTAGTATTTGCTTATATTTTTATTTTAAATTAAAAAAAATACATAAATTAGATCCATCACAAAGCCATCAATTATTCGTTAAAATTTATAATAAATTATTTGAAATAGGTATGTGCTATACAGCAGCTGGCTTTATATATGCTGGTTTAAAATTTGGCGTCAATTTACCAAGGCCTTTTTGTTCATTAAAAAGCAATGATTTTACAACAATATTAGATATAACAAATGAACGCTGTTTGTCTTCTTTTCCTAGCGCTCATACGGCTCTTGCCGTGATGATTACATATTATTTATTGCCATATCTGAGATCTTATCAAAAAATTATAGCCTTAGCGATTATTTTTACAGTTGCAGTATCACGCATCACTCTTGCAATGCATTATCCTGCTGATATCTTATATAGTTTCATAATAATATTGGCCATTATTTGGTTAAACAAAAAAATATTCAAACTTTGTTATAAACATTTGATATCACCACTAGGCGCTTTCATTTATCAATTTATTATGTCATAATCATTTGATAATAGTAATTTTAATTATAATAAATAAAAAGGGAAAGGTAGTAGGCATGGCTAAAAAAAATATTGAAAAAGAAAATAATTTAGACGATAGAAATAATTTTATATTTGAATTAGAATCGTTTTATGAAGAAGAGGCTAAAGCTGAGAGTGAAAATAATGATGATACTGATAAATCATCATCAGAAGATATATTGAATAAGTCCGCTCCAGCTCTTAGCGGACTTTTTAATAGTAATTCCCCCTCCCATAAAAACAAAGAAATAGATAATATTCCAACAATTTATGGTTTTGAGATATCTACAATCAGCTTTTCTGATAGTAATTTAACGGAAGGAAAAAAGCTTTTAACGCTTACCCTGCCTGGTTTTGATTATCAAAACAATGAGGATGAAAAAGATATGATGGGAGAAAGCGATAATTAATTACTGCAAGCTATTATAATATCACGCACAAAGACTCAGTATCACTATAATTATTACCAGTAACATCAACAATATCCTCATTATCTGCATGGATAGAAGATTGGTTATTTTCAACGAAGGGATTTCTCTCAATGTAAATTTTTTCTCTTCCCTTCGTTAAATAAAAATTTTCCTTTTTATTTTGCTTCTTAAAACAGCAATTAAACATCTAAATTTCCAACATTTAAAGCATTGGCATTAATAAAATCTCTCCTTGGCTCGACAATACTACCCATAAGAGTGGAAATTATTTCTTCAGCTGCATCAATATCACTAACTTTTACTTGTAATAATGTGCGCTTTTTATGATCTAAGGTTGTTTCCCATAATTGATCTGAATTCATTTCACCAAGCCCCTTAAAGCGTTGTATAGCAAGTCCTTTTTTACCATTTTCAATAATAATTGCAAGCATTTTACTAGGTAAAGCAATTTTATAATCGCTAGATTTGATATTCAATATTACATGATCAATAAAATGCGTAGATAAAATTTTTCCTATTTGCGCAAGAGCTATAAATTCTGGGGCTTCTACTTGCTCTTTATGCAGAATTTTTATAATTTTAATACCACGGACAAAACGATAAAATTCGATCACATTTTCAGTTATGCCTACTTCCCAATCGGTTTTATCAGGTTCTAGAGTCCCAGGGTTCAAAATACTTATCGCTGTAAGCAGCTCTGATTTTTTAGACTCATTAAAAGAATCACTAACCAATAGATTATTTACAGCTAAACATTCGGCCAATTCATTATCAAATTTTTTAGCCACTTGAGTTAAAAATTCGGTAAATTTAACAATTTTATGTATTATATCATTTAATTCTTGTCCCTCTATCTCAACCCCGCTAACTAATTGCATTTTGATATCATGTATCGTAGATTGTATTAAATATTCTCGTAAAGCATTTTCATTTTTTAAATAAGTCTCACTATTGCCTTTCTTTACTTTATATAAAGGAGGTTGAGCGATATATAAATAACCCTTATCTATAATAGGTTTCATATGTCTATAAAAAAAAGTCAAGAGCAGAGTTCTAATATGTGAACCATCAACATCAGCATCAGTCATAATAATAATTTTATGATAACGCAATTTTTCTAAATTAAAATCTTGTGCTCCAATCCCAGTTCCAAGCGCAGTAATCAAAGTACCAACTTGTTCAGAATTTAGCATTTTGTCAAAACGCGCTCTTTCAACATTCAATATCTTACCACGCAATGGTAATATAGCCTGGCTTTTACGATCCCTGCCCTGCTTAGCAGTACCGCCTGCTGAATCACCCTCCACTATCAATAACTCTGATTTTGCTGGATCTTTTTCTTGGCAATCAGCAAGTTTACCAGGTAAGTTGGATATCTCAAGCGCTGATTTACGCCTTGTAAGCTCACGCGCTTTTCTTGCAGCCTCCCTTGCGCTTGCCGCTTCAATTACTTTATTTGCAATTAATTTAGCTTCACTTGGATGTTCTTCAAACCATTCAAGTAATTTTTTATATATAGCCCCTTCAACAACTGGCCTTACCTCAGAGGACACTAATTTATCTTTTGTCTGAGAAGAAAATTTAGGATCAGGAACTTTTACTGATAAAACACAAGAAAGCCCCTCTCTTGCATCATCACCGGTAAATGAGACCTTGGTCTTTTTACCCAATCCACTTCTATCAAGATAACCAGTAATAGTTCTGGTTAACGCTGCTTTAAAAGCAGCTAGGTGCGTTCCACCATCACGTTGGCGGATATTATTAGTAAAACATAATATATTTTCATGATAAGAATCATTCCATTGCATTGCGCATTCAAGAGAAATACCTCTTTCATTATCTTCCGATGATATAGAAACACTTTTATGAAGAGAAGTTTTTGATCTATCAACATATTGTACGTAAGCCTCTACACCACCTGTATAATAAAATTCTTGTTGTTTTTTTTCATCATATCTATTATCAATAAGCAAAATTCTTGCTCCTGAATTTAAGAAAGCAAGCTCTCTTAATCTATGCTCAAGTGTTGAAAAATTAAAATCAATCTTTTTAAAAACATTAATTGACGGCAAAAAACTAACTTCTGTGCCCTTTTTTTCTAAAGAATCTGCTACAATTTTCAGCGGCTCCTCAGAGACACCATCTTTAAACCTAACAAAATGCTCTTTTTGATTACGCCAAATTCTCAGCTCAAGCCAGTCAGATAAAGCGTTAACAACTGAAATACCCACACCATGGAGCCCACCAGAAACTTTATACGAATTTTGGTCAAATTTACCACCAGCATGAAGCTGTGTCATAATCACTTCTGCCGCAGAGATCCCCTCTTCCTGATGAATATCCACCGGTATACCGCGACCATTATCTCTAACAGTAACAGAGCCATTTTTATTTAAAATCACCTCTACTAAATCACAATGACCAGCTAAGGCCTCGTCAATAGCATTGTCTACTGCTTCATAAATCATGTGATGCAACCCTGAACCGTCATCAGTATCGCCAATATACATACCTGGTCTTTTTCTAACTGCTTCAAGGCCTTTAAGTACTTTAATTGAATCTGCTGCGTATGCTTCGTTATTAATGTTTTCTTGTTTTAAGTTTGACATAAATATATTTAAGATGATAAGTTGTGAGTAATTAATAAAAACCCTTAGAAAAAATACGCTTCATAGTATAACATTATTTCACAATTTAAAAGTAAAAATCGAGTTTTTTCATGGAACCATTAAGTTTTAAACATATTTCTGATTCACTGGATAATTATGATCTATTACTATTTGATTTATGGGGAGTTATTATAGAGGATGATAAATTTTACCCAGGCGTAATTGATGCTGTAAATCGAATGTTAAAAAAGAAAAAATGCTTTTTTCTTTCTAATGCTCCAAGACCATCTTTTACTATGGCAAATAAGCTCAAAAATTGGGGGTTAGAGAATGTAACTCAAGACATGATAATTACGTCTGGAGGCATTTCACGAGAAATAATGCTAACCAAACAAAAAGAATTAGGATGGCAAAAACCAATAATTTATCACCTTGGTGGCGATCAAAATGATGATTTATTAAGAGATTTTGACTGTATTATTACTGATGACTACAAAAAGGCTCATATATTTTTAATTAGTCTCTTTCGTGATGAAGAACAAAATATACGAGAATTTGATGATTTACTAATAGAGGTTGCTAAAAATAAATCATTAATTAAAATATGTTCAAATCCTGATATATCGGTGCCAAAAGGCGATAAAGTAAGATATTGCGCTGGATATTTTGCTAGAATTATTGAAGAAAATAACGGTGAAATTATATATACTGGTAAACCTAAGAAAATTATTTATGATCATGTTCTAGAAAAGGCTGGTAATATAGATAAAAAACGCATATTAATGATAGGTGACACTTTTGAGACTGATATTCTTGGCGCGCAAGAAGCTGGCATTCATTCTGCATTAGTTATGACCGGAAATGCTCGTAAATTTCATATAATGCACAATGCTATTCAGGATAAAATTCTGGCATTGAGCAGAGAATCAACAGCGCTAGGCATTATTCCAACTTTTGTTACACAACTAAATTAATTTATAATTTTGATGAGTGATAATCTCAAAAATTTATTTGGTTATTTAAAATATTATAAATTTAATTTATTTATAGTATTTTGTGCATTATTTGTTGTAGCCATATCATTACTAAAAGTTGGTGTTATATTTAGAGATCTCGTTGACCAGGGTCTAAGCAATAATGAACTAAGCTCTATCAATAATTCCATTTTACTAATATCTTTATTGATTGTAATATTTGCCATTGGCAGCTTTTTTCGCTCTTATTTCATTAACCTGATTGCGGAAAAAATTATTGCACAGATAAAAATTGATAGTTGTAAAAAATTACTAACATTAAATATATCGGTTTTTGAAGATTTTAAAGTTGGAGATATTATTTCTCGACTCAGTTCAGACCTTGATCTGGTAGCAACTTTAATCACCAATTTCTTATCCTTCTTTTTGCGTAATTCTATAATGCTAATAGGAGCAATTATTCTAATGTTCTGTCAAAGTGTAAAATTATCTAGCATAATAATAATTATTATTCCCATAATTTTTTTACCAATAATAAAGCTAAGTAAAAATATTAGAAACATCTCAAAAAAAGTAATGGAAGAAAAAGCATCTATCATTTCTTTTATTGAAGAAAATTTCTCAGCTATTAAAACGGTATATTCATTTAACCAGCAAAACAATATAAATCTTAGCTTCGATAAAAAAATTAATTCATATCTTGGTCATTCAGATAAAAGATTGAAAATTAGATCATTGTTTTTTGCCTTAGCAATATCAATGATTGCTGCTGTAATAATAATGGTAATATGGATTGGTAGCCTTGACATTATTAATGGCAAAATGACCTCAGGTGAAATGATATCATTTATTTATTATGCTATAATCGCCGGCGCAAGCGCTGGTGGTATTGCTGAATTATTTAGCGAAGCACAACATTCAATTACCGCACTAGATAGGGTTTTTGCTATAAAAACATATGATTTTCATAAAATAGATAAATTAAAAAATTTACAAAAATTAGGAAATATTTCATTTCAAAATGTTAAATTCGCCTATCCAGCAAGGGCAGATATTTTTGTTTTAGATGATATTAATTTTACTATTAAAAAAAATCAATTTACTGGCATTGTAGGTAAATCAGGCTCTGGCAAAACAACAATAATGCAATTGCTCTTAAATTTTTATCAACATCAATCAGGTAAAATATCAATAGGAGAAAATATAATAAATTGTAGCTCAGCTAATGCAATTAGAAAAGTCATTGGTTATGCTCCACAAAATCCGACTATTTTTTCTGGCACAATTAAAGAGAATATTAAATTTTCGGCTCCTGATATTTCTGATGAAGAGATTCAGCATATGATAAGATTATGTGGTATAGACTCATTTTCTGATAAATTAATCAATGGCATAGATAGTGAAGTTGGAGAAAAAGCCACGCGTTTATCTGGCGGTCAAAAACAAAGAATTGCCATAGCAAGAGCTTTGTTATATAAACCAGAAATATTATTACTTGATGAAGCAACGAATGCTCTTGATAACGAAAGTGAAAGGGAAATAATAAAAAATATCAGAAACTTTATGCATGGTAAAACAATTATTGCCATAGCTCATCGTATATCTTCAATAAAAGATGCTGACGGCATCTTAGTGATAGATAATGGTAAGCTTAATGCTGAAGGTAATCATGATGAGTTAATTAAAAAATCTGGACTATATTTATCACTATATAAAAAATCCAAAGATTATTTAAAATAGGGCTTATCATTACCTTTTAAGATAGCTATGAGAAAATATATCAACATCATTCCAACCCATTAAATCTAATTCTACTCTAACTGGTAAAAAATCAAATAATTTTTTGGTGATATCCACTCTATTTTCTGTGACCAACATTTCGTTTAAGATATCCCGTAATTTATGTAAATATAATACATCTCTTGCTGCATAATCTTTTTGATCGCTACTCAAAATTTCTGCCCCCCAATAAGAAGATTGCTGCTGCTTAGAAAGATTAATAGACAATAATTCTCTACATAATTCTTTTAAACTATGACTATCTGTATAAGTTCTTGCTAATCTAGAAGCAATTTTTGTACAGAAAATATTATTTATATTAACATCAAGATATTGCTTAATTGCCGCTAAATCAAAACGCGCAAAATGAAAAATTTTACATCTACTCTCATCTAACAACAATTTTTTTAAATTTGGTGCATCGTAATTGCTATCAACAAATTGTACTAGATAGGCTTTACCATCACCATTACTTAATTGAATTAGGCATAAGCGATCACGATGAAGATTCAGACCCATCGTTTCAGTATCAATAGCCAAATCTCCTGGTAAATCAAAACCATCTGGTAGATCATTTTTAAAAACTAAAATTGCTATAATAACCTCCTAAATTAAATATTTAATATTGAAAAATAACCTTATTTACTTACTCCGCCCTTGGCAGCTTTTTTATCAATTAGTTCAGAAGCAAGTGCAGCATCCACACTAAAGGGGTCAATATTTTTTGGTATCGATGTAAATTTTCCCTGATATTTAACATAAGGACCAAAACGCCCTATTCCCATAGTAATTTCATCTCCTGAATTAACATGATTACCTAATTTCATTGGAAAATTCAATAATTTTTGTGCTATTTCTAATGTAACATGATCTGGATTAATCGCCGCAGGTAAAGATGATCTTTTAGGTTTATCTTTAGAGGAATTATCACCAAGCTGTACATACCAACCATATGGCCCTTTTTTAAGGAAGATCATTACTCCTGTAGCATCATTTCCTAATTCTTTACTATTATTTTCTGGTTTAATATCGCCCCCTTCTTGCGAAGCTTGATCAGAAGATTTAGCAACTTGTTTTTTATAAGTACAATCTGGATAATTACTACAAGCTAAGAAAGCACCAAATTTACCTAATTTTAGGCTGAGCATTCCATCGGTACATGAAGGGCAAGCTTTATTTTTATTATAATCTTTAGCAGATTTATCACCAAATAAATGATAGTCAAGCTCTTGCTGAACATGGCTAATAACTTCTGTAATTTTTTGATCACTAACAGATGTTATATTACTATTAAAACCTTGCCAAAAATCAGATAACAAATCTTTCCATGACATAGATCCATCAGCTATTTTATCAAGATCAGTCTCTAAATCAGCTGTAAAATCATATTGTACATATTTTTTGAAAAACCCAACTAAGAAAACCGTTAATACTCTGCCAATATCACTTGGGATAAATCTTTTCTTTTCTGTTGTTACATATTTCCTATCTTGTAATACAGAAATAATAGATGCATATGTTGAAGGTCTACCAATCCCTAGCTCTTCAAGTTTTTTTACTAAACTTGCTTCCGAATATCTTGGTGGTGGCTCAGTAAAATGCTGTTCTGCATCAACTTTTTTCGTCTTCAGATTTTCACCTTTTTCAAGAGGCGGCAGCATTTTACTTTTTTCTTCATCAGAGTCATCCCTACCTTCTTGATAAATTTTATAAAACCCGTCAAATGCAATCGTTGAACCGGTTGCCCTGGCAGTAAATTCTTTATCTTTTGTTGTCAAATCAGCTCCTACCATATCCAATATTACAGACTCCATTTGGCAAGCCACAGTTCTTTTCCATATCAAATCATATAGCTTTATTTGATCTTTATCTAAATTATTAGTTAAATTATCTGGCAATAAATCGATATCAGTTGGTCTGATAGCTTCATGAGCTTCTTGAGCATTTTTAGCTTTTGATTTATAAATTAATGGTTTTGCTGGCAAATATTCATCACCATATTTTTTTACAATTAAAGTACGCACAGAATTTATAGCATCACTACTAAGAGTTACACCATCCGTTCTCATATAGGTAATCAAACCTACAGTCTCACCGCCTATATCAATGCCTTCATATAATTTTTGAGCAATTTGCATAGTTTTTTTAGCACCAAAACCAAGCTTTCTAGACGCTTCTTGCTGCAAAGAAGAAGTAATAAAAGGCGCAGAAGGTCTTCTTTTTTGTTGCTTCTTTTCAATTGATTCAATATAAAAATCTTTTGACTTAATTTCAGCAACAAATTTTACAGCTTCTGCTTCTTTAGTAATAGAAAATTTTGCTAATTTATTCCCATTAATATGTGTCAATTTTGCCAAAAATTCCTTGTTACTAGCGCCAAGCATATTAAGTTTGATATCCCAAAATTCACGCGAAATAAAACGTTCAATCTCATCTTCTCTTTCACAAATAAGGCGTAGCGCTACAGACTGTACACGCCCAGCAGATTTACATCCAGGTAATTTACGCCATAAAATAGGTGATAAAGTAAAACCTACTAAATAATCAAGCGCCCTTCTTGCCTGTTGCGCATTTACTAAATTAGTATCAATATCCCTTGGATGCGCAACCGCATTTAATACAGCTTTGTTTGTAATTTCATTAAATGCAATACGTCTAAAATTACTATTATCTTTTACTATTTTTTTATCCTTCAATACTTCCATTATATGCCAAGAAATTGACTCTCCCTCGCGATCAGGATCAGTTGCTAGATAAATCTCCTTAGCTTTTTTGGCATTTTTTACAATTTCATTAACATATTTAGATGACTTTGCCGAAAGCTCATATTTCATTTTAAAATCTTGATCAGGTAAAACAGATCCATTTTTTGAAGGTAAATCTCTAATATGACCAAACGAGGCAATCACTTTATAGCCACTTCCTAAATATTTATTTATAGTCTTTGCCTTTGCAGGAGATTCAACGATTACAAGTTTCATAATTCAATTTTAATATATCAAAGAAATTTTATTCCCAGCAGAGCGAGCAATTTTACCAGCAAGCTCTAATTCTAAACATATAGTATATAATATCGGTAATTCTATTTTAAGCTCATTTGCTATTAATTCAAAAGCAACAGGTGTAGCAGATAAAAGCTCCAAAAATTTTTTTCTATCATTGTCAGACACTTTAATATTGTTACCCATAGCAAAAAGATTAAAATTATTAACAGAAAATACAGATTCTTCAAGTGATTTCTGAATCTTATCCTTAGATATAACATTTGAGATTATATCATCAACAGATTCTAGCAAAATTGCACCATTTTTTATTAGTTGGTTGCTTCCTGAACATCGTGGATCCAGCGGAAAACCTGGGGTTGCAAAAACTTCCCTATTTTGATTTAAAGCAAAATTAGCAGTAATCAGAGAGCCAGATTTTATACCAGCTTCAATAACAACAGTAGCCAAGGCAAGCCCAGCAATAATACGATTACGTTGAGGAAAATGTTTGCTTAAGGGGCTAGAGCCAACTGGTAATTCAGCTAATATTAAACCATTTTCTGCGATTTGGTCATATAATGTTTTATTTTCAGGTGGATATATATGATCTATCCCACCAGCAAGCACTGCTATAGTAGAACCAATACTATTGCTATGCACTGCAGTATCTATACCACGAGCAAGCCCAGAAACAGTAACAAACCCTTCCTTAACTAAATTTTTTGCAATTTGAGCGGCAAAAGAACGACCATTGACTGAACTATTTCGTGCACCAACTATCGCTATGATTTTTTCATAATTTAACAGTAAAATATTTCCTTTATAAGAAAGAACTGGCGGGAAATCGTAAATCTGCGCCAATAATTCAGAATATTTTAAATCTTTATAAGTTATTAACTTAGCCTTATTCTGATGCAATTTTTCTATTTCTTTAAAAGCTGCATCATTTGAATAAAGTTTTATCGGCTTTGCTTTACCACCTCTAACTGAAAAATCTTGAATATTTTCTAATGCTTTAGCGGGAGTACCAAAAAATTTTATCAAATTAAAGAATGTCCTAGGCCCAACATTTTCACTTCTAATGAATCTTAAGATATCTATCGTTTCACCAGAATAAGTTGGCTTTTTACTTTCAGTAAAAATATCAGTTAACATATATTATTTCTATATTTTTTTATTCAAAGATTTTTTAATAAATATCAGCCCTTACAATTTGTCAATAATTATTCAATCTTAGAATTTATCAAATTAATAGTATTTTCAATACCAAATAATTTAAAAAACGAACCAAGCCTTGGGCCTTGCGCACTACCGAGCAAAATTTCATAAATTTCTTTAAAGAAATCACGTAAATTTTCATAGCCAGCCTCTCTACCTATCGCATAAATTTGATTCTGTATTTCCTCAGCGCTGGCCGAATCAGCTAAATTAGTCAACATATCCTTAATTTGCTTTAAAAGTTTTTTCTGCTTATCATCAGCTTCTAGATATTTTTTACTATCCTTAATAAAATCATTATAGTAAGTCACCGCATAACCAAGCATATGATCTAAATAAGGCGCATTATCTTTATTTGCTTCTGGTGCATATTGACTAACAAAACCCCATAGCACCGATTTATCTTGCGGATTACATACAGCAGATAAATTAAGCAATAAACTAAAACTAATACCATAAGTATTTATTTTTGGTACATTCCCTTTGTGAATGTGAAAAACTGGATTAGTAAGTTTTTTTACTTCATCCTCTTCATCATGATATTTTTTATTAAATGCTAAATATTCATCAACAGATTTAGGGATAATATCAAAATATAATCTTTTAGCTTTAGATGGAGATTGGTACATAAATAAGGCAATACTTTCCTTTGGAGCATAACGTAACCATTCATCGACGCTTACACTATTACCCTTAGATTTTGAAATTTTGCTACCATCTTTATCTAAAAACAACTCATAAAAAAACTGCACAGGTGGTCTGCCTGAAATAATTTCACAAATTTTACTATAAATTGGACCATTTGGCATATGGTCTTTACCATACATTTCATAATCGACATCTAAAGCTGCCCAACGCATACCAAAATCAGGTTTCCACTGCAATTTACAATTACCGCCAGTGACCAAGGTTTCTATAAGTTGGTTATTTTCATTTCTATAAAAAATACTACCATTCTCTTTATCTATTTTTTCGATCGCAACCTGTAAAACAACAAAACTATCGGGACATATAGGCATAAAAGGAGAATATGTTTTTTGCCTCTCTTGGCCAAGTGTTGGCAACATTAGATCCATAATTTGTTCATATTTTTCAAGCACTTTAAGCATCATATTATCAAACATCCCTGATTGATAACACTCAGTTGCACTATAAAAATTATACTCAAAATTAAAGCGATCCAAAAATGAACATAATTTAGCATTCATATAATGCCCAAAGCTTTTTTTTTCACCAAAAGGGTCAGGTATAGAAGTTAAAGACTTACCAAGATGTGGCTCTATAAGATGTTGATTTGGCAAATTAGATGGCACCTTCCTTAAACCGTCCATATCATCAGAAAAACAAATTAATTTTGTTGGGATATCACATATCTGACTAAAAGCCTCACGCACCATCGTTGTCCTTGTTACTTCAGCAAATGTACCAATATGTGGTAAACCTGAGGGACCATAGCCAGTTTCAAATAATACATAATTTTTACTTGGCACTTTCCCCCCAATACGGCTGTAAACCCTTCTTGCCTCGATAAAAGGCCAAGCAGTTGATTTCATTAGATTTTCAATATCAAACATTTTTTTATATTTATTAAACTAAAATAAAGATTAGGCGATCATAACATCAGTTTTAAGCAAGAGCTAGAATTTTTTCTCTCATTAAATGGCATTGCTCTTTGGAAAATATTAAAATATGGTGGTGCATCTGATTGGATTTGAACCAACGGCCTTTGCCTCCGGAGGGCAACGCTCTATCCAGCTGAGCTACAGATGCTCTATAATTTATATTTTAACCATTCCTCTTCAGAAATAATTTTAATACCAAGTTCTTGAGCTTTTTTTAGTTTACTGCCAGCTTTTTCCCCGGCAATTACTAAATCAGTTGCAGCAGAAACTGAGCTCACTATTTTAGCACCTAATTTCTCGGCCATTAATTTTGCCTCTCGGCGTGAGATGCTCTTCAATGTACCAGTAAAAATAACATTTAAACCATTAATGGCTGAGGAGATAGTTATTTTTTTATAATCCTTGATATGTAAAATATTAAGTAACTTATTTATAGTATCAATATTTTGTTTGCATAGAAAAAAATGTTTTATATCAGTTATAATTTTATCTGAAAATCCTTCCATATTTTTTATCTGCAAATATAATTCTTCATCACCTTTTACTAATTTAACCATTGAATCCACAAAATTATTCGCGCTAACAAATTCTTTTGCTAAAATTTGAGCATTAATTTGCCCAATTTGGCGAATGCCCAGAGCATATATAAAACTACTTAGGTTGGTATTTTTAGCCTCCTCAATAGATTCAAAAAGCTTTTCTACTGACTTTTCCCCCCAACCACTCATATTTTCAAGTTTTTGCAAATTTAATGTATTATTTTGCTTTAGAATAAAAATATCTGCAATATTTTTAATAAAATTATGCTCCTGCAAGAATTCTATTTGTTTACCTCCAAGCCCATCAATATTTAACGCGTCCTTACTAGCAAAGTGAATTATTCCTGCAACTAATTGCTTAGGACAATTTAAACCATTATCGCACCTGATAATAATATCATCTGGCTCTATATTTAAAGCCATATTACAAGAAGGACATTGATCTGGCATCATAATAGGTAACTCATTATCGCTCCTTTTTGATAAATTTACGCTCGTCACTTTTGGGATAACATCTCCTGCCCTGTGCAGCACAACAACATCACCAATCCTAACATCTAAACGCTTAATTTCTTGAAAATTATGCAATGTAGCTCTACTAACTTTTGCGCCGCCAATTTTAATTGGCTCAAGCTCTGCAACTGGAGTTATAACGCCGGTTCTACCCACCTGATTTGTTATATTAATTAATTTTGTTTCAGCTATCATTGCCGGGAATTTATGAGCAATGGCAAATCTTGGGCTCCGCGCAACAAACCCCAATCTCTCTTGTAAATTAAAATCATTAATTTTGTACACTACACCATCAATTTCGTAAGCTAATTCTTCCCTTTTATTTAGCATATTATCATAAAATATTTTTATATCTTTAAGTGATTTGGCAAGATAGCCAATATTATTAGTTTTAAAACCAAATTTAGCTATTTTTTTTAATAATTTTTCTTGCGTATGATATTCATTATTAACATCTTTACTAGCATAACCTATTGAATAAACAAAATATTTTAAAGGCCTTGATTTAGTAATATTGCTATCAAGCTGGCGCAAAGAACCAGCCGCAGCATTTCTTGGATTTGCAAAGATATTTTTTTGCTTTTTTTGTTGTGATTTATTCAAGGCTATAAAATCTTTTTTTTCAATAAATATCTCTCCCCTAACTTCTAAAATTTCAGGAGCATTATCAATTTTATGTGGTAATGTTTGAATTGTTTTTACATTTTCAGTAACATTCTCACCTACTCTGCCATCGCCGCGCGTTGCCGCGACCTCAAGGGCACCATTTACATAAGTAGCAGAAAAAGAAACCCCATCAATTTTAGGTTCACAATATATTTCAGGAAAATCTTTAACCTTTAAAAATTTTTGCGCACGTTCGATAAAATCTCCAATATCCTCTAATGTAAAACCATTAGCTAAAGATAGCATTGGCATTTTATGTTCATATTTTTCAAACTTTTCAAGAATAGCGGAGCCAATAGTTTGCGTCGGACTATCTAATTTTTGATGCTCTGGAAATGCTTCTTCAAGTTTTTTTAAACGTGCAAATAATTGATCATATTCAGCATCAGAGATCTTTGGGGCATCTTTTTGATAATAAGCAATATTATGGCCATGTATTTGCTCCCTTAACTCCTCAATTATACTTTTTGCTTCACTAGAATTAAAATCCATGGATATCACCTTAATTTTAATGAAGATAAACCAATCAAAACAAATATAATTGCTAATATCCAAAATCTAATAACGACTTTAGACTCAGCCCAACCTTGCTTCTCAAAATGATGATGCAGAGGCGCCATTTTAAAGAACCTTTTACCTCCAGTAATTTTAAAATATAAAACTTGTATTATTACCGACATAGTCTCAACTACAAATATTCCTCCAATAATACTAAGTATTATCTCATGTTTAGTAATAACACTTATAGTACCTATTACACCTCCGAGTGATAAGCTGCCTGTATCACCCATAAAAATCTCCGCTGGCCTGCAATTATACCATAAAAATCCTAAACCACTACCAATAATGGCAGCACAAAGCACAGTTAGCTCACCAACATTTGGTACATAAATAATTTGTAAATAATTAGCATATGTAATATTCCCAACCAAATAAGAAATAATCGCAAAAGCACAGGTAACTATAACCACCGTACCAATTGCAAGACCATCTAAACCATCAGTAAGATTAACAGCGTTGGAAGATCCAATTATAACAATCATGGCAAATGGAAAATAAAAATAACCTAAATCGATAAGTAAATTTTTAAAAAATGGGATAGTTAAATCTGTAACATATGAATGTGTTGTAAAATATTTAATAGCAGCAAAGGCAATGAAACTGACTATCAGCTGCACTAGTAACTTACCCCACCCGCTTAGGCCTTTCGTATCAAATTTAACTATTTTCTGATAATCATCTAAAAACCCTAAAAATCCAAATGATACCATAACAAAAATTGATATCCAAACATATGGATTAGCCAAATTTGCAAGCAATAAAACTGAAAATAATGTTGAAGCAATGATTATTATTCCTCCCATAGTTGGCGTTCCAGCCTTAATCAAATGCGAATTTGGCCCATCATTTCTTATTGGTTGGCCATTTTTCTGCCTAGTTTTTAATTTTGCAATAATTATAGGACCAATAATAAAACTAAAGATCAAACTAAAAACTACTGCAAGGCCACTCCTAAATGTTATGTAAGTCATTAAATTTGCCAAATGCCATTTATTGGCAAGTGGTAAAAATATATTATAAAGCATTTTCTACTCCTAAAATTTTAGCAATTCTTTCAAACCCAATAAATCTTGATGCTTTAAGCAATATCACCTCATTATTTTCAACATATTTAGTAATATCTTTATACAAATCAGCTGTATTTTTATATAGATAAACACTTATTTCTGATGGTATATCATCTGCTATTTGCGGCATAATATCGCCAACCAAAAACACCTTATTTGCACCAGATTTAAGTATATGTTCAACCATCTCCTTATGAAATTTTAATTCATCTTTACCAAGCTCAACCATGTCACCAAGAATTGCCATCTTTTTAGAATTTTTAATTTGAGATAAATATTCCAGCGATGCCTTCATAGATTCAGGATTAGCATTATAATAGTCAGCTATAATGCTATATTTTTTGCCATTTTGATTAATATTTAAAAATTTTCCTCGACCAATTATTGGTTCAAAATCAACCAAAGCTTCTATGGACTTATTTAAATCTAACTCTAATGCATCAACCACAGCAAGGATTGCAGCAAAATTAAACGCCATATGTTTGGGCAATGTTTTTCTGGTAATTTTCACTAGCTGCTTTCCTACTAAAAATTTAAGCTCTACTAAATCTTTGGGTAAATTATTATACTCAACTAGTCTTGCATTAGCAAAATCTGAACAACCGAAGCTCGTAATATTTTTAACACCTAATTTATCCAAATTTTTCCAACATCTCTTAAATGTAGAAATATCTCTATTAATTATAGCTTTACCGTCATTAACATCTAAAGTTTCAAAAATTTCACATTTAGCATCAGCAATATTGTCAACAGAATCAAAAAATTTCAGATGCCCCTCAGCAACTGAAGTAACAATTGCTATATCTGGCATTACTTGCTTTGCTAAATCACGAATTTGCCCTACTCCCCTCATGCCCATTTCAATAATAACAAAATCATTATCATCACTCATTGAAGCTAAATTAAGCGGCACACCAATATGATTATTAAAATTACCTCTACCGGAAAAAACATTGCCAAAACTGCCAAGCGCTATAGTTAACATTTCTTTTACTGTTGTTTTACCAACGCTTCCAGTAATAGCAATAAATTTTGCCTTAGATTTTTTCCTTTTATACTGAGCCAGTTTATGTAATGCTGTAAAAGTATTTTCTACTACTATAATTTTCGATGCTGGGATATTTATATATTTTTTACTGACAATAACAAGATTTGCGCCCTGATTAATTGCCTCTTCAACAAATTCGTGACCATCTCGAATTCCACCCGTTAGAGCTATAAAAATATCACCTTTTTGTACATTTTGAGAATTAAATTGCACCTTACCAAAATTTACATTACTGCTAAAATTAATAGATAGAGCCTCGCTTAATTGTTGCGGAGTCCAAATCGTCATAAAATATCCCTTCCCTTAATCTTTATTATTCAAACAATTTTTTGCAATCTGATAATCACTAAAAAAAATTTTCTTATTACCAATAATTTGATAATTTTCATGCCCCTTACCAGCTATTAAAACAATATCATCTGGTTGCATCATATTGATAATATGCTCAATGGCTTCTGCCCTATCTGCAATTTCTACTGCATTTGGCGCAGCTTTTATAATATCAGCCCTAATTTTAGCAGCATCCTCACCTCTGGGGTTATCATCTGTTATTATCACATTATCTGCTAATTTCTCAGCTATTTGCCCCATTAGTTCACGTTTTGAAATATCACGATCACCACCACAGCCAAAAATTACATACAGCAATCCTTTTTTTTTCTTAAGTTTTTTTAATTCTAAAAGTGATTTTTCAAGCGCATCTGGTGTATGAGCATAATCAACAAATACATGAAAATAATCACTAATATCTCCAACTCTTTGTAACCTGCCAGAAACTGAGGTTATTTTATCTAGGATATTCGCTATTTTATTAAAATCAATACCTAAATTTTCAACCATTGCTGCTGCAATAAGTAAATTTACTGCTTGAAAAGAACCAACAATAACAGATTGAATCAGATATTTCTTTTGATTATAAGAAAAAGCAATTTTTATACCTTTAAGAGAAGAAACTAATTTTGTTATTTTAATATCGCTATTTTTACCCACAAGAATATAATTAATATTATTTTTTATTAGAAAATCTTTTACGATTGAAGCATATTCTCCTGATATTATATCCTCATTAATTACAGCTAAACCATTGGCACTTAAATTAGCCACTAACAAGCTTAATTTTGTTCTCAAATAATTTTCCATATTACCATGATAATCAAGATGATCTTGAGAAAAACTAACAAAACCAGCACTTTTTATTTGTAAATTGCCGATACGATTTTGATCGATAGCATGACTAGATGCTTCAAATGCTAAATTATTTATAGATTCTTTTGCAAGTTTATGTAATATTTTACGAAAATCGATAAAAGATGGGGTTGTTAAGCCGCTAAAATTTTCATTCAAAGAATTTTCTAAAGTTTTTAGATTCGCAGATATCCCCAAAGTACCTAATGAAGCAGAAGGCTCTCCAAGCAAAGTTAAAATTTGATGAATATAAGAAACAACAGAACTTTTGCCGTTAGTACCAGTAACTGCCAGTAAATTAATGGGTTTTAAAGGATATATTATATCAACTGCGATATTTATTGCAGATTTTATATCCTGAAAATATATTACCCTAGTTTGCTCTTTTTGTTGATCATCTGTAATCACCAAAGCAGCTTTGGTTAAGGCGTGATTTATAAAATCATTACCATTAAAATTTTTACCTTTTATAGCAAAAAAAACATCACCTATATTTAAATTACGCGAATCACAGGATATATTTTTTACACCATATTTTTGAAATAATATTGCTAATTTTTTCTTCATTATCATTATATTAGGATTGAAAAATTTTTTGTTATCAATCAAAAAATTAACGTCTACCAAATAATTTTTCAATATCTTTTAAATTCATTTTAACGTAAGTTGGCCGGCCATGATTACATTGGGCAGAAAACTCAGTTTCTTCCATTTGTCTTAATAATTCATTCATTTCTGATATATTTAAAGACCTACCAGCTCTGATTGCATAATAACAAGCATAAGTTTCTGTTACATGTTCAATGATCTCTGTTAGTGCTATATTTTCTTCCATTTCAATTAAATGATCAGCCAAATCATTTATTAATTGATCAATATTAACATCACCAAGGAGACTAGGCATCTCTGAAACTATAATGGAATTTTCACCAAATTTTTCTACTGAAAGACCAAGATTAGATAATGATTTTTTATTATCAAATATAATTTCTGCTTTTGCAGCATCTGAAAATTCAACTATTTCAGGGATTAATAATCGCTGTTTTGTGATACCATTTTTTTCTAATTGTTTTTTTATCTTCTCATAACCTAATCTTTCATGTGCAGCATGTTGGTCTGTAATAATAAAACCATCTTTAATTTGTGAGATGATATAAGTATTATGCAATTGACAGACAGCAGCACCAAGAAGATAATCATTATTAGTCTCAATTTCAGAATTTACTATAGTAGCTTTAATATTTGGCTTATCATCATGATATGCAAATTTTTGCTGATTTTGTGGCACAATAAATTTTGCACTAGCATTTGAATAATTATCATTAAAAACCTCCTCGTTATTTTGCTTATAATCAAAATTTGACGCTTCTTGTTTTTGATTAGCAGAATTACTCAATTTGTTATTACTTAAATCAGGTGCAATAATTTCTGGTTTCATATAGCCAATTGCTTTATCACTAAGTGTAGTAGAAACCCTTTGACTATCAGCTTTTAAAGAATCTTTAATAGCATTAATAACAATAGATCGAATCATATTAGGTTCATGAAATCTTACTTGTGTTTTAGCAGGATGTACATTCACATCGACTAAATGAGGATCCATATTTAAAAATAAAACACAAATTGCATGACGATCTCTTGGTAAAAAATCTTGATAGGCAACCTTCAAAGCAATATTTAAGATTTTATCTTTTACCGGACGATGATTAATAAATAAAAATTGCTCTTCTGCAGAAGCTCGATTATAAGTTGGAATTGTCGTATAACCATAAATTTCTATATCACTTTGTTTATAATCAACATAGACAGAATTTTTGATAAATTCATCGCCCATTATCTCACCAATACGTTTATGAATAGATTCAGTAACAGCATTTTGCTCTTTTCTGACTTTTAACAATTCTCTGCCATTATGAGTCAAAGTAAAACTAATATGCGGATGACTCAAAGCAATTTTTTTTACCAAAGAAACTATAGCATTTAATTCTGTTTTATCTGTTCTTAAAAATTTTAAGCGAGCAGGAGTAGCAAAGAATAAATCTCTAACTTCCGTAATAGTCCCTATATCGAGTGCTGCTTTTACTAATTGTTCTTTTATTCCACCAATTATACTTACACTATAAGCATTTTCCGATTTTTTTTTGCGAGAAGTAATTTTAAATTTACTAATTGCACCAATAGATGGTAAAGCCTCCCCTCGAAAACCAAAACTGCAAATATTGAGCAAATCATCTTCATCTAATTTCGATGTAGCATGTCGTTGAATAGCAAGCTCTAATTCAGCGCAATCCATACCTGCACCATTATCTCTAATAATGATAAGATTTTTCCCAGCTTGTTCTAATAAAATATCAATTTTATCAGCCCCTGCATCTATTGAATTTTCAACTAATTCTTTAACTACAGAAGATGGTCTTTCAATTACTTCACCAGCTGAAATTTTGTTAATTGTACTATCTGACAGAATTTTTATTTTCATATTGATATGAAACACGCTTATTTAGTTTATATAAAGCAAATGATATCAGTAAAACTGTAAAAATAAAATAACAAAATGGTGCCCAAATAGTATTTGTTTTGTGATAGATAAACGTCCCCAAAAAAGCTGTAGGAGAAGATATCATTATCGACCCTATTGCGTGACTAAAACTAAATAATCTATACCTAATCACAGCAGGTATAGATTCAGTTAAAATCGCTGCCCCTGATATTGTAATAAAAGGCAAAGTAGCTGCAGCAATAAATAATAAACCAGGCTTAAATTCTAAATTAGTTAAATGGTAAGAAAGCATTATCATTATAAAAATAATAATAAAAGAAGCTATTAAAGCAGTTTTATATTTACCAAATTTATCGGCTATCATGCCAGCAACAACACTGAAAATCATATAAAACACTATAGCAACCGAAATATAATTCTGCATTTCAGTTTGTGGCGCAAGGCCAAGCAATTTAAAACTATAAGTACCAAAAAAAATCAATATAAATTGATTAGTACTACCTATTGACCCTGCAAGCAATACGCATAGTAAAAATAATTTTTTATTTGATTTAATTATATTAACTAATGATTGATCCTTAAAATAATCAAATTGAGGTAATTTTTTTACCTCAATTTTATCTTGAAAATTATTTATTTTCATAATTAAAATTACAAAAAAACCTAAAGAAGAACCCATCAAAAAAGCAAATTTCCAAGTATAATTTGGCCAATGATCAGAAGTAAAAAAAGCAGCAGAAAGAGAGGCAACGAAAGTTCCAAATAAAGTAAAAAATGTTGCCGTACCAAGACCAAAAGCTTGTTTATGTTTACCCACATGTTCAAAAACAAATATCCTAACGCCATCAGAACCAGATGAAACAAAAGCACATATAATCATTCTGCATAACAGTAATAAAAACGCAGAAAGTAATCCAATAGAATCATTAGAAGGGGTGATAAAAAGAATAAAAGAAGCAAATGAAGTTCCAATTAAACTTAATGTTAACGTATTTGATCTGCCCATTACATCACCCATCCTACCAAACACTAAAGCACCAAGAGGTTTAGCAACCATCGCAATTGCCATTAAAAAATAAGTGTTAAGTAGTTGAATTACAATATCTGCATCTGGAAAAAAATGTGTAGCAATATTTGCAGCTAAAAAACCAAATAAATGATAATCATAATACTGAATAAATACTGTCATGGCAGATATTGCAAAATTTCTTTTTTTCACTAATTTGCCCTATTAAATTTTTTATAAATGAATTTTGTTTGCATACAAAACTATAGAATTTTTAAAATTATTCAATATAAAACTGTTAATTTGTTAACCATTGCTTATAAACACTGATAAAAAACACATTGGCTAATTTATATTTTTTATATAAAATAACAAGATATTATAAATAAAATTTTTACAAAATGTCAGATCGTGATTACAAAATATTCTATGATCTTTTCTTTAAATCAGTCGGCGCTTTGATTTCTGCTAATAACACTGGATTAAATGCCTTAAAAAGACTTGGTATAGTAAATTTAAGAGATTTAATATTTTATAAACCATGTTCTTACAGACAAATTATTATCGATCCTGATTTACAAAAAATAAAACATGGCGAACTTATTGAAACAACAATAACATTAGAAGATATTTTACGACCAATTTCGCCCAGAAGCCCTATAAAATTTATAGGATCAAATAATACAGGATCAATTATTTTAGTGTTTTTTAATAAAATACATCCTTTTATTTATAAAAAACTTAGAATGGGAAATAAAATTAATATTTCCGGTGAAGTTGAATTTTATGATAATCACATTCAAATTACTCACCCAGAATTCATATTTAATAAAAAATATAGTACTACGATATTACCAATTTACCCACTTACTTACGGTTTAACAAATAAACAATTATATAGTTATATAGTTGATGCTATTAATTTTCTTGATCAACATATTCAAAATAATAATTATTTTACAGATTTAATGACACAAATAAAAAACCTTCATTATTTAGGAAGTCAAACACATAATGATTTAAAAATAAATAAACATATTGATGCTATAAAAATCTTAGCCTTTCAGGAATTATTATCGAATCAAGCATTGCTTGCAAAACTTAAGCAAGAAGAAAATAAAAAACACGGCAGATCATTTAAACCAAATAATGCGCTTCAAACAGAGATATTATCAAAACTTGGCTTCGAATTAACTCAAGATCAAGCAGAAGCGATAGCAGATATAAATGCGGATCAGTCATCAAATTTTCAAATGATGCGCTTGCTACAAGGTGATGTCGGGTCTGGCAAGACATTAGTTGCACTTTTAACTATTATAAATGTAATCTCTAATGGAGCTCAAACAGCTTTTATGGCTCCAACGGATTTGCTTAGCATTCAACATTACCATTTTTTTTGTCAGGCGCTTGAAAATACAAATATCAACATCTCATTACTAACTGGTAAAACCACTGCTAAACAAAAAAAACAAGTTAAAGCTGATTTAATAAATGGTAAAATTAATATTCTTATTGGCACTCATGCATTATTTCAAGAAAATGTTGAATTCCAAGATCTAGGTTACATAATAATTGATGAACAACATAAATTTGGAGTGCAACAACGTCTTGAATTAATAAGAAAAGCCTCTAATCCTGATGTGTTAATCATGACTGCTACGCCAATTCCAAGAAGTTTAAGTTTAACCATGTTTGGTGATATGGAAATTTCAAAGATAAAAAATAAACCAAAAAATAGAACTGAAATTATTACTACTATTATTTCTACTGACAAAAAACATGAAGTGATAAATTCTTTAGATAAAAAATTACAAAATAATGAAAAAATCTATTGGGTATGCTCGTTAATTGATGAAAACGATAAAATAATAGAGAAGCCTTTAATTAATTGTAAAACTACTTCAATGGCAAATTGTCAAGAACGTTTTGCTGAACTTGAAAATATTTATCCCGGCCAAATTGCCCTCCTTCACGGCAAACTAAAAGGAAATATCAAAGATCAAATAATGCAGGAATTCAAAAACATGAATAAAAATATCTTAGTTGCAACGACTGTTATAGAAGTAGGAATAGATGTAAGTAATGCAACACTCATTATTATTGAAAATGCTGAACAATTTGGCTTAGCACAAGCGCATCAACTAAGAGGCAGGGTTGGCAGAGGTTTAAAACAATCTCATTGTATATTAATGTATAATCCTAAAAGATTATCTAAAATAGCAAAAAAAAGACTTAATATTATGCGTAAATCTAACGATGGTTTTTATATTGCCGAGCAAGATCTTTTGCTCCGCGGCAGTGGTGAAATCATGGGAACAAAACAAAGTGGTGAACTAGTGTTTTTCTTTGCTAATTTAGCAGAAGATTTAGAGTTATTATTAAAAGCTAATAAATTAGCTTTTAAGCTAAAATTTGACAATTTAACTCATTTAAAAATCAAATTATTTTGTAAAAAATAATTTGATTTTTAGGTTAAATTTATCCCTCAACTTTATTGCGCATAATAAATGGCATTTGCATTATCATAAAAGCAAAACTAATTGGCAAAGCCCAAAATATTTTAAAATTAACCCAAGTTTCTTCACTAAAATTGCGCCAAACAATCTCATTTGCTAATGCCATTAAAAGGAAAAAAAGCATAAACCTAATATTTAAAATTTTCCAACTCTGCTCTTTTTTGAAGCTAATTGCTTTACCTAAAACAAATTTAATAGCTGGTTGCCATTTAAAATTTGTCACTAGAAATATAGCTGCAAAAATTATATATAAAATAGTGGGTTTCATTTTTATAAAAATACTATTACCACTTAAAAGAGTTAAACTAGCAGAAAATAATAAAACTCCTGAAGAAATAATATTTACAATATTCACTTTTTTTTCTCTAATATAAGTAAAAAACAAAGCAATAATGCTCACCACTAACATATATAAAGTAGCATTTAATATCCCACCTATTTTATAACCAATAAAAAAAGCTATCAATGGGCCAAATTCTGTCATAAATTTAAACATTTTTTCTTCTATTCAGTAAAATCGTTCTTATTTTTATCATCAACAAAGTAGCTATTATAGTACCCAAATAGAAAATTATTTGCATGCCATTTGGCCTTGAATCATAACCAATTGTAATGCTTAAAGTTTTTCCTAAAATACTATCATTACTTGCCAGCCAAGAACTATCCCATAAACTATCATTATAAATTTCAATAACCCCAGAAGATGTTAAAATACCGGCCGCTTCTGCTGCTAAACCAGCAGCGATCAAAGTAAGCAAAACTGAAGAAATTTTAAATATATATTTACCAGAGATAGTAATTAATCCAAGATATAAAACGGTGCCAACTAAAAACCCACTTAAGGCACCAACTCCAAGACCAATAATATATTCTTTAGGTGCTATATATTGAGCAGAAGATATGCTATAAATAAATAGAATAATCTCAGCCCCTTCTCTTAATATAGTTGTTGCAACCACAGCAGCGATTATAATTTTGCTGGCAGTTCCTGCATGAATCTTATCTGTTAACTCTCCTAAATCTTTTTTAATTTTTCTGGTGTAACCTTGCATCCATACTACAGTCCAGCTAATAATTGCAGTAGTTAATAATATAACAAATGAGTCGAATAATTCATCACCATAAGTGCCATAAAGCAAAGTTAAGTTATTAACAAAAAATGCCATCATCGATGCAATAAAAACACCAATCATAGAACCGCTTATTACATATGTTTTTGAATTCTTAATATGCCTAGTAGAAGCTAAAATAACACCAAATAAAAGGGCAATTTCTAAAGACTCACGAAAAACAATAATTGCTATTTTAAACATGTAATCACTCTTCTAATTTTATAATAATTTTACCTTGGGCTGTTTCCTCATGAAACTCACCAAAAAATTTATATTCACCAACTTTAAGGGGCGCCAAAACAATTCTAATCGAGCTATTTCCAAGTACAATTTTCTCTCTTTTTAAATCATAACTTTCAAATTCTTCAATAGTCTTATCCTGATTATGAAGTGCTATCACAATTTTCTTACCAGCAGGTAATTCTAAAATTTTAGGGTTAAATTTATGATCCTTAATGTATAAATCAACTTCTACAATATCACCCTTTGCAAAAGCATTAGAAAATACTGTTATCATTAAAAAAAGTGTATAAATTATTGATCTAACTACAATTTTATTAAAATTAAGCTTGTAATTTTTTCGATACATTATATATATTTCACTTTATTTTTTTAAGGCATGATATCATAAATTTAAAAAAAATGCTCTTTAAATTAAACAGGATTCTCAAAATTTTATAAATTTTTAATTTTTACTCTTATACTATCGATTAAATTCATCATATATTTTAATTTTAAAACCAATTTAGTAATATTTTCAAATTCTTTTTTTTGAATTAAAGCATCTATCTTATTCATTAATGTTTTTTTTTCATTTTTTTTCACTTTTTCAAAATTCATTAAAAATTTTAAATCCTGATTATTTTCTATATTTTGGTAATTTTCAAATATTTCCTCAAGCTCTTCTGAAGATAGCGCGCTCCTTAATTCTTCTTCTTGAAAAATTAAATCATTTAACTCTAAAATATGTATTGCTCGTAAATAATCATTATTTAAAACTTTAAAAGCTTTGTTTAACACTATTGATTTTTCAAGCTTTACTTTTTTATCTTCTGGATCTTTTGCTTTATCTGGATGAGAATTTTCATATAAATTAAGATAAAGCCTTTTTAATTCCGCATTATCAATCAGATAGCTTTCATTAATAGAAAATAATTTATAATAATTCATATATTTTATTCTTTGTTTATCAAGTTAATAATACCATACAAAATTTGTAATTCGCTTTGTGATAAATTATCTATTTTAGCAAAAAGATTCCTTATTTTTTCACACATATATTTCTTTTTTTCCGGGGCTCTAAAAAACTTATATTTCTCGAGTATATTAAATAAATGATGATAAAAATAGTTTAATTCTTTATGAGAAACTAATATTTGTTTATCCAAAGAAATTTCATCTGTTTTTTTTACCGATTTAAAAAACTCATAACATACAACGCCCACTGCTTGAGCAAGATTTAATGAAGTAAAATTTTGTTCAGTATCTATAACTAATATTTTATTTGCGTAAGATATCTCGCTATTACTTAGGCCAGAATTTTCACGCCCAAACATTATACCAATATTATCAGCAGGTAACTGAGAGTCTTGTACGTTATGAGAAAAAATATAATTTTTATTAATATCTCTGTATGTACCAGTAGTAGCATAAATAAAAGACAAATCATCAATAGCCTCTTCTATTGATGAAAATATTTTAGCTTTATTGATTACATCTATTGCTCCAACAGACATATCTTGTGCTTTTTCATTAGGCCAGCCATCTCTTGGAGAAATAATACGTAAATCGCCAAGGCCAAAATTTTTCATTACTCTCGCAGCAGCGCCAATATTTTCTCCCATTTGTGGTGCAACTAAAATAATTGCAATATTTACCATATAATACTAATTTCCATAAAACATCATTATTGCTAAAATTAAACCAATATATGCGTTAGATTTAAATCTAACCAAACAATTATTAGTAATTGTAATATCCAAAGTAAAAATTTGCCATAATAATATTGGCAAAGCAACAAACACCGCAGCTGCGCCTATATGATTATTTGCTAAAATATTAGCAATAAAATATAAAATCAAAAAACAACCATAAGCAGACATTATATAAAATTTATAATTTTTATATTCAAGAAAAATAGCAGAAGATTTGACTCCGATTTTTTTATCATCTTTTATGTCCATAAATGCATATATAGTATCATATCCAAAAGTCCAGAAGCCACAAGCTATATACATCAAAATAGCTACCAGATCAATATTATTGCAAATAGCAGAATAACCAATCAAACAGCCAAGATTAAACGTTAAACCTAAAAAAATTTGTGGAAAATAACTATATCTTTTAACAAGCGGATATAAAATTATCATAAAAAAAGCTGCTATACCAATTAGCATTGATGTAAAATTTAAAAGCACCAAAAGCACCAAAGCTAAAGCTAATAATATGAATAATGTTACAAAAGCATCTTTGTTAGAAATTGAACCATTTGCCAATGGCCTATTTTGCGTGCGATCAACTTTCTTATCAAATTGCTGATCTAACATGTCATTAATTACACAACCTGCGCTTCTAGTTGCAATGCTGCCTAAAAATAAAATAATTACGTAAAATAAATCAGCAATATTTTGATATGCTAAAAAAAGCCCAAACAAAGAGGGGAAAAATACTAATAAATATCCCACAGGAGCGTTAACACGCATCAAAATTAATATTGTTGAAAAAATCTTTGGCATTTTGCGACTGTTTGTAATATATTTTTGCCAGATATTTGAGCTTTAATAATAAAATTATAAATTACTAAAATGACCTCATTCCCAAAAAAATATAAATTTGATGAAAATGAAAAAAAATGGCAAACATTCTGGCAAGAAAAAGGAATTTATCATTGGAACAAAAATGAATCAAGGGAAAATAATTTTGTTATAGATACACCTCCGCCAACTGTTTCTGGCCAACTGCATATTGGTCATGTTTATAGCTACACTCATACTGATTTTATTGCAAGACACAGAAGAATGAAAGGTATGAATGTTTTTTACCCTATGGGTTTTGATGATAATGGACTACCTACTGAGCGTTTAGTTGAAAAAAAGAAAAAAATTCGTGCAAATAGCATGAAACGTAAAGATTTTATCGATATTTGTATGGATATAGTAAATCAAGAAGAGGAAAAATTTGAAAATTTATTTAACAAAATTTCCTTATCTGTAGATTGGAATAATAAATATCAAACTATAAGTAAGACATCTTGTAAGATATCACAAATGTCTTTTTTAGATTTAATCAAAAAAGATCAAATATATCGTGATTCACAACCAATGCTGTGGGATCCTGTAGATCAAACTGCTCTTGCGCAAGCCGATATTGAAGAACATGAAAATGTTACTTTCATGAATGATATTTTATTTGAACTAGAAGATGGCAGCAAAATAACAATTGCAACAACAAGGCCCGAGCTATTAGCTGCTTGCGTTGCTGTTTTTTTCCACCCTGATGATAAAAGATATAAAAAATTAGCAGGTAATTTTGCTATTTCACCTTTATTTGGTATTAAAATTCCACTACTTGCTGATGAATTAGTTGACCAAGAAAAGGGGACTGGCCTTGTAATGTGCTGCACTTTTGGCGATCAAACTGATATATTATGGTGGCGGAATCATAAATTACCGACAAAAATAATATTTAATAAAAATGGTACTGTAAAAGAGTTAGAATTCCTTGAATTGTCAATTAACCCAGAACGGGCTAAATATTTTGCTGAGCAAATTTCAGGACTGAAAATCAAAACAGCAAGAGAAAAAGTGATAGCATTGCTTAAATCGGAAAATTTATTGACCGCGCAAATCGAGCGTACTCAAACTCTTAAATGCGCTGAAAGATCAGGTGCTCCATTAGAAATTCTTACCACCCCGCAATGGTTTATAAAAACTGTTATACATAAAGATGCTATACTTGCAAAATCTAATGAATTAAATTGGTATCCTGCTTCCATGAAAATCAAATTAGATAAATGGATTGAAAATATTAATCTTGATTGGTGCATCTCAAGGCAGAGATATTTCGGAGTCCCCTTCCCTGTTTGGTACTCTAAAAAACCTGGAGAAGAAGGAAAAATTATATTTGCAAAAAAAGAGCAGCTACCAGTTGACCCTATAGTTGATTTACCTGAAGGATATAGCCGCAACGAAGTAGAGGCAGATAATGATGTCATGGACACATGGTCTACTAGCGCAGTCTCACCACAACTTAGCTCTCACGGTATTACGAATGATTATATGCTCGATAATGAAAGGCATAAATCGTTATTTCCAGCAGATTTAAGACCCCAAGCTCATGAAATACTTAGAACTTGGGCATTTTATACAATGCTAAAATCATATCTTCATGAAACTACACTTCCTTGGAAAAATATCATGATTAGTGGCTGGTGCTTAGCACAAGATAAAAGCAAAATGTCAAAATCTAAGGGTAATATAATCGATCCAGAAAAATTACTCGCTAATTACGGATCTGATGTAATAAGATATTGGGCTGCAAGTTCAAAATTAGGCGCAGATACTGCTTATTCTGAAGATGTAATGCATAATGGTAAAAGACTAATAAACAAGTTGTGGAATGCAGCAAAATTTGTTAGTACTCACTTCGATAATATTTTAGAATCAGATAAAAATCAAAATCTTGAAAATATCAGTACTAAAATTACCCATGATTTCGATAAATATACGATTGATAAATTGATAATAATGGCAAAATGCGCAGATGAAGAATTTATGAATTATGAATATGCAAATGCCATGGATAAAATTGAGGAATGTTTTTGGTGGTTCTGCGATAATTATTTAGAAATTAGCAAAAAGCGCGCATATAATGAGGCAAAAATAGATAATGAAGCAGCATTAAGTTCTCACCTCACATTATATTACTCTTTAAAAATATTATTGCAGTTATTTGCTCCAATAATTCCCCACATTACTGAAGAATTATATCAGATCCTTTATCATGATAAAATAAGTATTCATCAAAGAGGCAACTGGCCAAAAATCAATAATATCAAATTTTCAGAATATTCCACTAAAAATTGTGATATATTAATTGAAGTGCTTGAGTTGGTCAGAAAAATTAAAGCACAGGATAATTTATCAATCAAAACTCCAATTGAAATTATTGAAATTAAAGGTGATAAATTATCTGAAAATTTAGTTACAGATCTAAAAAACGTAACTTCAGCTAGTATCATCAAATTTGTTGATAAGCTTAGCTGTAATGAACAAAAATTAAAAAGTGCTAATATTGAAATTAATGTAATTTACCAATAGACTTAAACTATAATTATGACTGTTAAAATTCACTCAAAAAATGAGTTTAAAAAAATGCAAATAGCCGGGAGGCTTGCAGCAGAGGTATTAGATTATATTACAAATTATGTTGAACCTGGCGTTACGACGAACGAATTGAATAATCTATGTCATGAATTTATAGTTTCAGCTGGGGCTATTCCTGCACCTCTAAATTACAAAGGCTTCCCGAAATCAATATGCACATCAGTAAATCATGTTGTATGTCATGGCATACCATCGGAAAAAAAATTAAAAAATGGTGACATCATCAATATTGATGTAACTGTAATTGTTGATGGCTGGCATGGAGACACGAGCCGCATGTTTTATGTTGGTGAGGTTGGCATTAAGCAAAAACGCCTAATAAATGTTACTTATGAAGCAATGATGATTGGTATTGAAATGGTAAGACCAGGAGTTAAACTGGGTGATATTGGCCATGCAATCCAAAAATATGTTGAAAAAAATAATTACTCTGTAGTAAGAGATTATACTGGCCATGGTATTGGCAGAGTTTTTCACGATGAACCAACGATTTTGCATTATGGCCGGCCAGACACTGGGCTTGTTTTGCAAGAAGGTATGTTTTTTACTATCGAGCCAATGGTAAATGCTGGTGGATATAGTACAATCTTAAGCAAATTAGATGGCTGGACTGTAACTACTAGAGATAAATCTCTTTCAGCACAATTTGAACATAGTGTTGGAGTAACTGCTACTGGCATGGAAATTTTTACTATTTCACCAAAAAATTTACTATATCCGCCATATGAAGCAAAAAAATAGCAAGCCACATTATGTTGGTCATAGAAAAAGACAAAAAGAGAAATTTTTAAAAAATGCTCCTGATAGTTTTAGCGACTATGAATTGCTAGAATTACTGCTATTTCAAGCTATTCCAAGACGTGATGTAAAACCACTTGCTAAAGAAATTATTCAAAAATTTGGTAATTTTAATAATTTAATTCATGCAAATAAACAAAAATTATCTGAGATTAAATCTATCAATGATAATATTTTGATAAATTTTCAAATAATTAGAGAAATTTCCAATCGTATCTTAAAAAATAAAGTAATAAAGAAGAATGCTATCAGCTCATGGAGTGCGTTAATTAGTTATCTACAATTTAATATGAGTAATTTAGCAATAGAACAATTTCGTGTTTTATTTTTAAATAAAAAAAATATACTTATAGCTGATGAAATAATGGCAACTGGTACTATAGATCAAACTCCAGTATATCCGAGAGAAATCGTAAAAAGAGCATTGCTTCATGAAGCTGGAGCAATAATTTTAGTACATAATCATCCAAGTGGCAACTCAAGCCCTTCAAAATCTGATATTGATTTAACAACTCACATTGTCAATGCTTGCAAATCAATTAACATTAATGTACACGACCATGTTATAATGGGGAAAGGAAATTATTATAGTTTCAAAACTAATATGTTATTATGACTCAGTTACTACCTTTATCATTAATTGTTATATCATTTATATCATCAATTATATTAGTGAAAATGATGATTTTAATTATGACTAAACTTGGGATAGTAGATAAACCAGGTGATCGTAGAGCTCATGTCAAGACCACTCCCAGAGGAGGCGGCTTTGCCTTGGTGGTAATATTTTATTTATTATTACCGGCATTTGAATATTACAACAGTGGTAATTTTAATAAATCAGTAGATATTTTAACAATTTTTACGCCAATTTCCTTAGTATCTCTATGGGATGATATCTCTGATATCCATATCATTATAAGATTAGTCATTCATATATTATGTTCATGTTTGGCCGTTATATGGATTATACATCCTTATAAAATACTCCATAATGAATTACCGTTAATGATTGATTTTGCGATTGGTTCATTTGCATTATTATCATTTTTAAATATCTATAATTTTCTAGATGGAATAGATGGAATTACTGCTTCTGAGTCAATCCATTTATCCTTAACCATAATTATTTTATGTGCTATTAAAGGTGATATCATACCCAACATTTGGTTAATTATTACTATAACCTCGATTATTTTAGGATATTCTTGTGGATTTATTTTATTTAATTGGCATCCAGCAAAAATATTTGCAGGTGACATTGGTACAATTACCGTAGGTTTTTTGCTTGGCGTATGTCTTTTAATTGTAGCTAGCAGCAGTGATAGATTATTTGCATCATGCGTAATAGCTTCCTTATATTATATAGCAGATGGGGGGATGACCATTTTAATAAGATTAGTAAATGGTGAAAAAATTTGGCAACCACATTTACAACATTTTTTCCAAAAAGCAGTAAAAAAAGGTATGGCTCACGATCAAGTTGTTCTAAAAATTATTAAATGTAACATTATTTTAATGTTATTATCTGTTAGCGCTTTATTTTATCCTATAACATCCATTATCATTGCTTTATTTACTGTAACTATAACTTTGATTAAATTTTTAAAATGAAACCTTTGATTGACGATGTAAATAAATTATTATATAAAATTTATAAAAAGCACAATCCAGCTTTAGCGCAGATAATATTTAATTGGCAGAAAATAGTCGGGCCAAAATATAGCAAACATAGCTGGCCTTTTAAAATTAATATGATTAGAGAAAAACAAAAAAAAATCAACATCTTATCAGTTGAAATTAATGACTCTAGCTTATCAATGGAAATGTCTTTTCAACAAGATATTATTATAGAAAGGATAGCAGTTTATCTTGGCTATAAAGCAGTCCACAAGCTGAGAATTATTGTAAATGGTTGAACCATTTATAGTCCATCTGTCAAAATCGCTCATAAACTTTGAGCAAGACAAATTTTTATGCAAAAAATCAAATTTTGTATAATCGGTGCTAAGTTTTTTATCACCAAAATATATTTTTTAGTCCCTACGTCAAAATCCCTTCATCCTATATGCAGCAAGGGATTTTGACGGAGGGACTATTTAGCAGCCTCTACGCACATAGCCACTCCCATTCCACCACCAATACATAGAGTGGCGAGCGCTTTTTTAGCAGAAGTTTTTTTCATCTCATGTAATAAACTCACTAAAATTCTTGCTCCACTTGCTCCAATCGGATGCCCAAGAGCTATAGCTCCACCATTAACGTTAACTTTATTTTCATCCCATTGCATTTCATGATTTACATAAAGCGCTTGAACAGCAAAAGCTTCATTAGCTTCAATAAGCTCAAGATCTGATACTTTCCATCTTGCCTTTTGTAAAGCTTTTTTAGCGGCCGGAACTGGTCCCGTGCCCATAATATCCGGGTCAACTCCACACATAGCAAAAGATGATATTTTTGCTATTGGCTCTAATTTATATTTTTCTACAGCTTGTTTAGATGCTACAAGAACCGCAGCAGCGCCATCATTAATAGTAGAAGAATTACCAGCAGTAACTACACCATTTTTATCAAAAGCTGGTTTTAATTTTGCTAATTCTTCAATTGACGAATTGTTCCTTATTCCTTCATCTTGATCAAAAATTTTTGTATCTTTTTTTATATTAACTTCAATTGGCACTATTTCTTCTTTAAATTTATTATTTTTTTGCGCCAAAGATGCTTTCTGTTGAGATTTTAGAGCAAATTGATCTTGCTCTTCTCGTGAAATATTAAATTTTCTAGCAATATTTTCAGCTGTAACGCCCATTGCCGCTCCAGAAAAAGCATCGGTTAACCCATCATACATCATCAAATCAACCAACTTTTCATCACCAAATTTTTTGCCCGCTCTAAGATAGCAACCATGCATCCCAAGAGACATATTTTCTTGGCCACCAGCAATTATTAAATCCGCATGCCCTAACATAATTGAATTTGCAGCCAGCATTACAGCTTTCAAACCAGAACCACATACTTTATTTATGGTCATCGCTGCTACGGAAAAATCTAAGCCAGCATTAATCATAGCTTGTCGCGCAGGATTTTGACCAGCGCCGCCAGTAATTACTTGCCCTAATATCACCTCATCAATAATTTTTGTGTCTATTTTAGAGTCATTAATTATAGCTCTTATCACTGCAGAACCAAGATTTGGCGCTGCTATTTGTGACAAACTGCCTAAAAAAGAACCTATAGCAGTCCTTTTTGCTGATATTATATATGCTTCCATAGATTTTTAACCATATTTAAATTTATAATTTTTCTAACCAATTTCGATATTGTTTTTTAAAATTTAAATCATTATTAACTAAATAACTAATATGTCCTCCTTCAATCTCTATCATTGTACATTTTTCTATTTCTTTTTGTAAAATCATCATTGACTTAACTGGCACTATTTGATCATTTTTAGCAACAATAATACAAGTTGGAATCTTTATTTTATCTAGCAATATTTGCTTATTGTTAATGTATAAACTCTTATTTAGCAAAGAATTTTTTAGAATTAATTGATCTAAAATCTCATTATATAAAGAATATGGCAAATCAATACCAGATTGCAACCATTCTTCTATGCGTAAATATTTTTGTTTAGCTAATGCAGAATCAAGAGTAAAATATTTATGTAATTTATCCTTATATTGATTAGGCATTAACATAAAAAACATTATCTGCAAATAAATTTTGGGCAACTTAGTTAAATTTTTAATACTCTCTCTCATTTGCAACAACTCCGAAACAAAAACAGCCTGCTTGAAATGAGAATAATCCCAAGGGGTTGTAAGTAAGGTAAGAGATTTAGCGCAAGGATTAATTATTTCTGAAAATAAGGCTAAATTTCCGCCAATACAATGGCCAACTAAATGAGGAATCTCAGGAAAAGCGCTCATAATATTTGATAATTCTTTGACATAATCAACTAAAGCTAAATTAGCTTGCACCTCTTGCCATTGAATTAAATATACATCACCAAATAATCGTAAATAATCAATATAACTCTCTTCTTCATTAAATAATAAAATCTCTGGTGAATTAAAAAATGATGGCACAATAAGGATTTTTTCTTTGCTATTTTGCCTTGATTTGAACAAAAATAATTTATAAATATCAGAATTATAACAACATTTTTTCTCTTTAAGTTTTTGATTTTTACTATTTAAGATATAATTTATATAATCATTTTGATATTCTTGGTGCTGATTATTACAAAAATTAAACATAAATAACTATTTACGCCCCCCTCTTCTTAATTCTTCAATTTTACGCGTAGGTCTTTTAACTACTGGTTTTTTTGGTGGTATATATTCTTTCATCTGAGCCTTTGTTCTAGCTTTGTTAATATTTGTAACATGCTTATCTACTTCTTGTATTATAAGCTCTTTTCGCTCATCAATTTTTTGCAGTGTTTCTTGTGCGGATTTGAACTCCTCAATAGATTCTTGCAGCTCTAACACTTCTTGTTTATTTATTTCTGGTTCTAAACCTTTTTCTTTATTATATTGCTCAAGCATTGCTGGCATTGCTTGCTCAGTAATCTCGATATTGCCAAAATGAGCTTCTAATACTTCTTTTTTATCTAAAATTCTTTCTGCAACAATTTCAACTTTATTTTCATATTGTTCTTCACGAGCAATAAATTGGTCTTCTTGCAACAGATCTTTTTTAACTTCTTCTGCCCTTTCAATCATATCTATCATTTCAGAATCTTTGGCATATTTTTCTATAAATTTCTGACCTTTGAGAGCAGGATTCTTGCCTTGCGTTAAATTTTTACGCACAACTTCTTGAACATTTTCTTTCTCTAATTCTTTATATATTGCAAAATTAGGATCACCATTTTTCTCTGCTTTAGCTAGAAACGAAGGTGAAATAACATTTTCACCCTTAGCTTTACTTAAATTATCAATTTTGGCTTCTGTTGCTTGATATTTTAAATCTAATTGACGATCTTCTCGCATTTCATTATAAGTTTGCATACGATAATTCTGCGCAGTTTCATTTGTATCAATTTCATCAAATGATCTACCAAATTTACCACCAGAAGCAATTCTTTTAGCACTTTCAAAGCTTGAATATAATTCTTCTCCTGCATCTTTACGTTTTGCTTCTTTAACAGCCTTTGCTTGTTCTGATTTGTGTTTTAATTCATCTAAAGATCTAATAGTAGAGTTATGCTTACCAAAAAGCCCAACCCCTTTATCTGATAATTTTGCATAAGCATCTACATATGCTTCTTTATATGCTCTGGCAGCAGCTGCTTCATTAGCTAATTCTCTAAGAGAAGTAGATTTTTCTTTTGTCTTATTCATCATGCTTATTTCCTTGCGCTGGTTAGGGGTTAATTTATCAAATTCTTTGCCGTATTTTGCTTTAGCAAATTCATTTTCAAGCTTTACATTAGTTGCGTCTTTTGGTTTTTGACGCATTGCCTCAATTTCCTTGCGCTGGTTAGGAGTTAATTTATCAAATTCTTTGCCGTATTTTGCTTTAGCAAATTCATTTTCAAGCT
>CAYGSI010000001.1:16590-19451 GCA_964352655.1 uncultured Rickettsiaceae bacterium | reverse complement strand
GAGTTAATTTATCAAATTCTTTGCCGTATTTTGCTTTAGCAAATTCATTTTCAAGTTTTGTAACTTTATATTTCCTATTTACAATTGCTCGTATAGAGCTTTTTTGTTTATCATTAAGTTTATTAAATTCTTTACCATATTTTGCTCTAGCAAATTCTTGCTCAAGAGCTTTAAAGTTTCGTTTTGACATGGCACTAGCAATTTTACGAGCTTGTCTATCAGTTAATTTTGGATCGAGTCTTTTTAGCTCTAGTTTCAAGGCTTTTTTATAATCTTTAATTGAATTAGCTTTAATATTTTTATGATCAAGACCAGATATTTTCTTAACTTCATCAATAATTTGTTGGTTTGGATTACTAGATAAAGCCTCTTTTTTTAGCTTAGAAATCCTAGCTTTATCAATAATTTTTGACGGTATTTGTTTTACCTTTTCTTTTACGCCAACCGCAAAATTTTTAACTTGAGTAACCGCCCTGCCTACAGATGTTTTTGCTAACTTACCTTTTACATATCCACCTGCCCTGCCAAAACCACCACGAATACCAGTGGTTGCATTATCACTTACACTTCTTATATTGGTTAAATTACCTGAGGTGCCAGTAATAAATTTGGCAACAGAAACGGCCAAACCATTAAATTTATGTAATAGATAAATAGCAACAAATAGCAACAACATACCATCTAATTGTACAAATTTGCCATTCCAAAATTGACTAATTTTTCTAGAATCCTTTACTGGATCTAGGAAAGGCAAATCAATATATCTTGGCCCAACGCAAGCATATGCCTCACAAAAATCACCTGTGTTATCGCTCGCAACAATGTTATTACCAGAGTTAGTATAGTGATCGATAGGGATTGGAATATTAACTGTATTTCTGGTAAATTGTTCGCCTTTCATTGGGCTAGGGAACCACCAATAAAATAAAGAATCTCCTAAGTCAAAACCAAGTAAATCTCTGCTAGTGTCACTAAGTATTTCGCCGCTACTTGCACTTAATTTTGGAAAAGTTTGTTTACATATTCTAAACCCTAGTGAACCATATATTTCTTGACGCAAAATCATTGAAATAAAAACAAGTCCGGTAAATAATATCAGCGGTTGGATGGCATAAGATATTAATTGCTTTAACCAATTTTCAAATAAAGATTTTGTAATGCCAAATAATAAGAAACAAATAAAAATTGGTCCCATGATTATTATCAAACCAATGGCAATTAAAGCTGTTAAATATATTACAGCCGCATCAAAGACAACAAGCACAATAAAATATAGCGCGCAGAAAAATAATATTATGTAAATAAAACCAAGCCAATCAACAAACAATAAAGATGATAATTTAGCAAGAGTTTGCGGTGCAATCATCAAGCCAAAAATACTTGAAGAACCAGGACCTGTTGCACCTGCTTCCATCACCATTTGTAAAATTTGTGCCATTCCATCGACAAACCAGACAAATAAATAATCATTAAAGAATGTCCAACTATATTGAGAATTAAGTAATGCCGCTACTATGGCTATTTTAACAATACGAATAATAAGCTCAGTTTGCGTTAATTGAATGTTACCAGTAAGATAAGAAAATGCAGTCCAAATTACAAAAAGAGACAATACTGCAGAAACAGCTGTTTTATATGCAGAATTATTAACAATGCCGGTATAAATATTACGAATTAAGCCATATTCTCCATCACTACCAAATAAAAAATCTTTCACTAAATTTGTAACAAATGTAATAGGATCAGGGTTAGTACTACTAACCCCAGATTTAATAGAAACAAGATATTGACCACTATTATCATCATAAAATTTATCTAATATTTTAAAATATAATCTACTGCCAGCATATTGGCGCTTTAAACTATCAGCAGTTCCGCCTCCACCTTCATAATTATATACTAATCCACCTGCTTCTCTGGTATTGCCTTGCCTGTCTATGTCATACATATCATAACCAATTGTTGGCTCACCTAAGTGAAATGTAAGCCCTTCTGGATCTCTCGCCGTTCCAAAAGAAATATTAGGATCAGTATTTTTTTCTGCAATTAAAGCATATAGGCCAACACCTTTTCTAAATAAACAAGGCGCATTACCAATTCTTGCATCTTTAGTATTAGAGCACATATTGCCATCGATGAATTGACAATCTCTTAATCTTTCACAAAATGATGATAAAGTTTTAGTATTATCAGAATTACCAAACCAAGCGCACCAAGCAGATAGTTCCGTTGACCTATTTCGATCAGTTCCTGGGTTCCAACCACGCACTAAAATAGTCAATGGTCTACCGTTGACAGTATATTGTGAATCACGCCAAGGCCCTATTTGCTGAGCACCAACTTGATCTGAAAGTTCGTCTCTAGTATATCTTGCAGAAACAGTAAAATTAGCAAAACCAAAATCATCAGCTTCAATACATTTATCACCAGTACAAGATGAAAGTACAAAAGTCATAATTAATAGAAATAGTAATTTATTTTTTATCATTTTTATTATCATCTTTTATTCCTAACTTTTTTTTCAAAGCCTCATCCGTTCTTCTGTTTAAAGTTTTGCGCATATCTTGTGCTTTTTTCCTTTTCTCAAGCATCACTTTTTTCTGCTCGGCAGTTAATTTTTTCTTGCCAAGCCCTGCAGATTTTGTACTAAATTTACGCTCTAATTTCTGCTTATTCTCTTTTGCCTCCTTCGTCTGCTTTTGCTCTAGAGATTTTTCACCTGATTTTAAGATATCATCAGTTTTTCTATTATCTTTTCGCTCTACCATTTGTTTTGCTTTTAATTCTTGTTGCTTTTTAAGCATCGCTTTTTTCTGCTCGGCAGTTAATTTTTTCTTGCCAAGCCCTGCAGATTTTGTACT
>CAYGSI010000001.1:12952-16490 GCA_964352655.1 uncultured Rickettsiaceae bacterium | reverse complement strand
TTGCTCTAGAGATTTTTCACCTGATTTTAAGATATCATCAGTTTTTCTATTATCTCTTCTTTCTACTTTTTGCTTAATGCTCGATCCTTTCACTTGATTGGTAGTTAATTTTTGGCCATGATCATTTTCTTTTGACACAAAACCACCAGATTGAGAGGCTTGACTAGAATCAGTAGATGCAGAAGTTGAATTTAAACCACCAACATTACCAGCCCTAGATGTAGTTGCTGTATCCGTCGATGTTTTTGTTGCAGAGGAAATTTTATCATTACTAGATTGCGCCTTGCTATCTTCAATCTGCTCGGTAGTATCTGATGTTTTAAAACCTGTTTCCTGATTTTTTTGTGTTTGAGTTTGTTGTTGCTCACCAACTGATGCATCCGAAGCTCTAGAACTTGATGAGCGAATTGAAGAATCTGTTTTAGAAGGCGAGGTTTTTGTTTTTGAAGATGACTCAGTAACAGATTTAACGCCTCCTGCTTCTGTAGCTGAGGGCGCTTTTAAACCAACAGTTTCTTTTATAATCTTATCCTCACCATCTACATTTTCTCTCCTAATTTTGCTATAATCAACATTTTTCATAGCTGTTGATTTATTTCTATGAGTAATTTTTTGATCGCTAATTTTACTTTTAGCAAAACCACCAATCCCCTTAATTGTCGAGGTAACAGGGCTGACTAATTTACCCATATCACTAGTGACAGAACTGACTGCGCTTTGTCCCTTTTGTAACCTACCTTCTTGACGAGCAGATAAAACATTAGTAAGCGATTGCACAATTAAACTCACATATTCAACTAACCCTGCTGCTAATTTGCAATAAACAAAAAATATAAAAGAAGAAGTGATAATTCTAATAAATGTCCCACCAGACCCAAACAAACTAGCAGCTGAATCAATATTTTCTACCTGAGAGACATAAAATGGTATACCTGGTAAAAATGGTAATTCAAATGAAAATTTAATAGGTATACTCATATGGTTCAAATCTAAACCAATTTTTAATGGAATTAAAATACCCCAACAAGCTCTAACTACAGTACCGGTAATATATTCTGCAATTAATTGATCTATTAGTAAGAAAAAAACAAGCATGATTGTTGGCTGAATCATATAACTAAACAATGTTGAAAGCCAATTATGGAACATGCTTTTAGTTCTTTCAAATAACATTAATAAGATAAAAAATGGCGCCAAAGAAATCATGACAGCCAGCCCCAAAAAAGCTAAACAATAAGTAATGATTACTTCTAAAACAGCTCTGAAATAGATCAATATTGCGTATATTGTCATTATTGAAAAAAACGCCAAGCCATTATGAATTTGTAATAGCTGAATACCTAATAACGCCCAAATATTTGGGTTGGTATATCGCTCAAAAATTGGATCAATAAAACCAAATATATTATCTGTAGAACTTGTGGTACCAATTACTTGGGCAAATAAATATTCACTACCTGAAACAAAAACATTAAATAAATTATTATTAAAAAATGTCCAACTAGTTTCACTAAATAAAGCAACAATTATACTAATTTTTATAACTCTAATTACCAAATCAGTTGCTGTTATTTGCACTGCGCCAGCTAGGAAAAATAATCCATAAATTATTATGTATAATACCAGCAATAATTTGGCGATATTCTGCAAAGCTGGTGTACCAATCAATTTTCTGTATAATAATTCACTAAGCTCATTATATTTATCTCTAAGAGGAACAATTATGCGATCATAAACTATGCTAGAAAACCAATTTGAACCACTATAATTAGATATCGTCACATTAATATTCCCTGATTTATTCTGCCCACCTGAAAGCTTTAACCACAAAAAACCTGTAGCATATGCATCCCCCCTAAAATCTTGTGAAGCAGAATTACTTGAAGAGGATGTATTTGGATCGCCATTTTCTATAATTGTATAATCCAAGCCAATAGAATTTAGTTCTGTATTAGTTAACGTGCCAGAGCCATTGCCTATTTCTACTTCAAGCATATAAGAACCAAAATGAAGAAAATCTATTTGATTATTATTTTCTTCTTCATTCAAATAACTTAATAAATTAATATAGCCAAATTGCGGATCTACAATATATGCCCCCCATTGCGACATAAATTGATCGATATTAGGATACATCGAATCTATTTGCCAGCTTGTTGTAAATGCTAATCTATCTTGCATATCTGAATAATAGTAAAAGAAATATTTTCCAGTAAAAGGGGAATAAACAAATTTTTGATCTATAGGTTTGATATTTGCGCCCCCAAGATAAATTTCAAAACCTCTTCCTCCATCATAAAAACATACAGGGTCATTATCCATGCCATCAGCATTCTTAGGACAGGAAGGTATAGTCGTAATTTTTGATTGAAAAGCCTCTTCTGAAGGACGGCCAGTAAGAGTCTGCCAATTATCTTTTGAATTTTTATAAAATTGCCCATTATTTGGGCATTTTATATTAAATTCAGGATCATTATTTGTAATAATATTACTACACCAATTATTTGTAGAACTATATATTATTTTATTTCTAACACCTGCGCTGTCTGTAAAAATATTTGAGATATTTTCACCAGTACCAAGCCCACCTTGCATTTGTGTATCTGAACCAAAAAAGCCTCCATTACCATCTATAGTAATATTAATAACATCACCTTTATAAACATCTATAGATTCTTGCGGTGAAGTAACAAAAAAATTATTTATTAAATTAATTTTTGTTACTGATAATGTAGGATCAGTTTGTAATAATGGCAAAGCTCCACCAGAATAATTATGATAGTTTGAAATATATTTTGCCTGAGCGTAGTCGTATTTTTGAACAAAAATTTGTGGTACAGCAAATCTAGGATCAATTCGATATAATATTCGATATCTTCTTGGTCTAGATGAAATACCATCTGTATTCCACTTTAAACCTAATAATTTTCCCTCTTGAACATATACTCCAGTTGGAAACCATTGCCCATGAGTTTCGATATTTAAACTGGCAGAAGATTGGTTAATGCCAGCAATTGGGGGCACTTCTATACATCTTGGTAATATATTTCCTAAAGATAATAAATCCGACTCCATCCAATCTTTTTTAGTATCATCACCATAAGCAAGAGGAAAACCACTATGCAATAATAGAAAAATAATTAATATGTTTTTTTGAAATATTTTCATTATTATTTACTATCTTTACTATCTTTACTATCTTTTTTAATTTTGGTTGTTTCTTTTCTCGCTATTTTTTTCCCTGCCTTACGTTTCTTTAAATTTTCAGCCATTTTTTGCTTTTGCTCAGCAGTTAATTTTTTCTTGCCAAGCCCTGCAGATTTTGTACTAAATTGAGCTCTTGATTTATTGTTTGGCGCATCAGCTGCATCTTCTTGTTTTATAGCTTCTGTGCCAGATTTTAACATTTTATCTGTTTTACTATTATCTTTGCGCTCTATCGTTTTCGTAGCAGACTCAGCTTTTATTTTTTCAGCCATTTTCTGCTTTTGCTCAGCAGTTAATTTTTTCTTGCCAAGCCCTGCAGATTTTGTACTAA
>CAYGSI010000001.1:0-12852 GCA_964352655.1 uncultured Rickettsiaceae bacterium | reverse complement strand
ATCCACGCTCCACTTCTTTTGGTTCTTGAATAGATTGAGTTTGTGCTTGGTTTTGATCCTGCTTATCAGTATCAGTAGAGGCAGAAACATTATTATCCCTAAACGCTTGATTTCTATAAGCACTATTATCACTGGACTGATTTATATTTCTATCTTCACTAATATTTTGTTTATTAATTGCTGTTTTCTTCTCGGTAACAGAACTTTCTTTAGGCTTATTGATATCACCTATTACAGATTCATTTTGGTGGGTTTTAGATGATGACATCGCTTTAGCAGAGACGTTAGAACTAGTTTCCCTCGTTGCTTCAGTTGTATTGCTAGCTGATGTTTTAGCAGATTGCTGCTTAGCCGCTTGCCCCCATCCTCCTAAATTTGTTGGAGATTTTTTAACTCCACCCGGCACGCCGGCACCGCCGCCGCCATTTGTACTGCCTCCACCGCTACTACTATCTGGTTTATCAAGCCTATTACTATCTTTTAATGAAGATTCACCTTCTCCCTTATTCATACTTGATAAGCGTTGTTTTATTTCTCCTTTAATTTTTCCTCTTGTTTCCTTATCTAAACCTAAGGAACCAAGAGCCTTTTCCTCAATAGTGCCAGCCATTGCCATTCCCATAGATGTCGCAGACGGTCCACCAGCAGCGCCTGCTAATCTTCCAACAATTTTTCCAGCAAATTCTGTCCAACCCCACATGCAATATGCCAGCATCAATAATACCACTACATTTGTCATATTTAGACCCATAGAACTACTTCTATGATCAAAACCCCAAGGAGCAAACCAATTAATACAGAATAAATCAACATCTAAAAATGCTGGGTTAAAACCTGGTAAAGCAGGAAAAGGTAATTTAAATGGAATAGCACATTTCCAGCATACGCTATAACCGATTACATAATCTAAATATATTGTAAATAATTGAGTAAGAATAATTATTCCAGCAAGCATAATTGTTGGTTCAATCATATATCTAAATGTAAATTTAACCCAATTGTCAAAAAGATATCTAGTTCTTTCAAATAAAATAAAAGTTAAGAATAATGGTGCTATACCGATTAATACAGCAATAGCAAGATAGGCCATCAAATAAATAGCAATTGATCTAAATCCTGCAACTATTACAATACCGATACAAACAAATATTATTAAAAAATAAATAAAACCATTAATGCCCATTGATAAAAGAGCCATAATTTGAGCTGCAAAAGTAGAACTTAAGAAAAATTTAGTAAATACTTCATCCATGAAGATAAAAGGACTTGAAACTGTATTATTATCGCCAGATACAATAGCGTAACCACTCATATTGGCAATGATGTTATCGGAAAAACCAGTAGTAAAATCAAACACATAATCATTAAAAAATTCAAATGTTTGTTCATTCATCAAACCAGCTACAAGGCCAATTTTTATAGCCCTAATAACCAAATCAGTTTGAGTAATCTGAACCATACCAAGTAAGAACATCATGCCATAAAACATAATGTAAAGTATCAGCAACCCTTTAACATAGTTAAAGAAATTAGTGCAGCTATCAGCGTCGCCTGCACCTTGGTAGCAAGTCATATTTTTAAAAACGGTAATTGAGGCATCTTTAATCTTAAGCTTTAACTCTCTAAATAATGGGTCAAGAACATCCTTAAAAAAATTACCATGACTTATTTCTGTTGAAAATTCAATATTATATTGTCCAACACTATCTTTATAATCTTCTAAATCATTTTTAATTCTAAGCCATAAATAACCTTTCTTGTTAGATGGTGTTGTGATTTCCCCAATGCCATCTGAACCCACATTAATTATGCCTTCTGCAACTGGGGGAACAGTCATTTCATTTGGATTTTGACCATATTCGACAATAACATATTCAACCCATCCCCTACCTTGAAAAACATCATTCATGCCAAAACCATTTGCCCTACGGCATTTAGTTTGTCGAATATTTAAAACATAACCACCAGTATTATCAGTATATCCCCCCGCATCAAAAATTTTATACTGCAAATAAGCGACATCTCCAGCATCATAAATATTGTGATCTATGATTTTATATTGAAAACTATTATTATAATAACTTTGATCGTCTAAAATCTTTGCAATATTATAACCAGTACCAAGATTTTGCCTGGCTGTAGGGATGATATTATTATCAATTCTAGTCAAAAGAGCAGCAGCATCATCAGCGCTAAACCAACTATATCTCTCATTTTGAAATGCTCCATTAATATAGTCAAAATGATTTGTACAATTAAATGTTGTAACACCCCATAAATCATTAAGATCATCAGTCCATGGATGATTAAATCTACCATCATTTTTATAACCTTCAGGAAGAAAGCTGGTTATTCCACCATTACAAGCGCACCAGTCCCAAGCTGTACGCCAACCACTCGCACACCAACCGGTAACATCAAAACTATCGCACACCTCATGCGGATTACAACCATAACACTCAGTATTTACGACACATGCAACAATATAATGATAACCTCCATTCCACATCGAATATCTACCACAAATTGGCTGATACTGCCTAGCTCCCTCTCTACAATCAGCCGTTACATTATCTTTGAGAAAAACGTCATATTGTGATGTTATAGCTGCTGAAGTTTTTTGATCTCTGCTAATTGAGGCATAATATTCATCATTTCTATAAAGCTCAGCTAAATTACTCCAATTTTCGTTTTGAGCATCAAATATCAAAGATACTGGCGGCATATTCATTTCATTGACCCTTGGAATAGGAACTCTATCACCATCAATATCTAAATCAGAATCTTGTTGTATATTGTAAGGCGGAATATAAGCTCTACACAAACTAACTTCACCAGTGATTTTAAATTTTATATTTTGCCCAGTTTTAGCTCGCAGATTACTATTTAACCACTTACCATAGGCATTTGAATCAACAATGATATTCTCGGTATCTGAATCTGATGCGATATAATTACCAGAACCTTTAAGAACAATAGTATCAGTGATACTATCTGTATTGGTTAAATTACCTTGCGAATCAAAATTATAACGATAAAAACAACCGTTATTTAAATTCATACCACCGATAATTGCCATAATCCATAAGACAAAACAAGTAATAATAGCGATAATTAGAAGGGTCAGCATAAATTTGAATTTACCACTATTCATTGACCGCCTCCACCTGTAGAGATCTTATCAACAGCGCCACCACCACCGCCGCCGCCAGTAGAAGATTTATCAGAGGCACCAGAGGCCCCATCTTTAGCACCAGCACTTCTTGGTTTTGACATTGGCGGATTTTTACCACCACCAGATAATGCGCTCATACCTTTGCTAGCTGTACTCATTGCTTTATCAAGAGCAGCAGTAGGAGAAGTCGTCACAGCTGACATACTAGGCCCACCTGTTAAATCAGAAATAAATTCATTAATAGATTGCAGAGCAAAATAAAAAATAAATATGTAAATTAGCAAATAAACCATACTAAGACCAAGATCTAAGAAATCATCAATCTTAATAATTTCAAATAAAATTATTATCCTAGATTCCCACCCCTGGCCTAAATAATATTGCACTAATTTATAACCAGGACTATTAATACATTTTTCTGGTTCATTAGAGGGTTCCCTTAATTCAAAGGTACTAAAATTATAACCTAAAACATCATAATCATGTCTTAAATATTCACAATTACCAAAAAATACGGAATCATACATAGTAAGAAGCAACGCAATAAAACCGCCAATAACAGCAGGTTGTAGGGCACAAGATATAACTATTTTTAACCAAGAATCAAAATATTCTTTTGTTCTTTCAAATAATAACATTGGTACAAAAATAGGCGACACATAAGCCATTACATAAAGCGTTACCATACATACTAGATAAACGCTTAGAAAATAAAATATTACCGAAATAAACATGATGGCAAAAATTATGCCGCACAATACTATTATAATGTTGCCAGACATAAAAAAACCAAACATGACAACAAAAAATTTAAATAGCCCAACTTTTCCTAAAGCATCAATACCGCCACCTTCACTACCAAAATTGGCTTGATCATTTGAACCAGAAGGACCAGTGCCAGATTCAGAAAGTCCTAGCATATTACCTATATTATAAAGAATTTGCATGCCAAAATAATATCCTATGCGACAATCAATCGCATCCCATACTCGATAAAATTCATAACCAGGTTGATATTTAGCAGAATCATATTTACACAACCCCCTAGACCCCCCAGACATAAAAACAGTATCTGTAAAATTTGCAGTAATTTCCAGTAAAAATGGCAAAGCGGTCCCCGTCATACCATTATGATTTGTTTGGCTAGCTTGGCCATAATTTTGACCAAGGCCAACAGAAAAATAAACCACAAAAATAAATTTTAAAATAAATAAGGCTATTTTATTTAGCTGGGAATATTCGTGGTTTAATACCAATTTAAAACCATAAAATATCACATATAAGATCAAGGCTGCTCTGACAATATTTTTTAAAGCTTCTTGAAAAGCTGGGAATGGTTTTAAATATGTAAAGCGAATATCATCATCTTGCTGGGGGCAGTCATTACCATTGTAAAAAACTTTATCAAGGGTTTGCCGTACACAATGAACGGCTGTCCCAGAAAAGCTAAGTAATGACTGACTATGAGTTCTTCCGTCATAACAAGAACTTCCCAAATTTTCACATATTTCTGCTTCAATGCTAGTTAGCGTTTGCGTTGCGCCATAAGATCTACAAATTATTGGCAATTTTCCCCTTGAAGTATACATTTGTAGACATAAATTATTCCCTATAGCCTCAACAATTAAAGGAGTAGTAGCAAGGATTGGATCCTCACCAATAGCTGGATTGTCACTAATTTCATTAAGTGTTTTCATTTCACCTAACTCCATCGCTATGGGCTGACAAATAGGGTCACTATCTTGATTTTTAATACAAAATCTTAAAAAATCATCCCCCTCATCACACCCATTTTCAATATTAGTTTTCATGTCAATATTAGACATAATATAGCCATAAGCTGTGTTACTAGTTAAATAACCCGTACTATCAAATTTAGGTAACGGCACACATGAATCACCAAAGGTAGCAAAAGCATTAGATAATAAACAAAAATAAGTACATATCAGCAGGTAACAGAGTCTAATCATCTCCACCTCCTGACTTTTTTGAGGTAGAAACTTTATCTCCTACATCGCTACGTACAGAGGTCGAAACCTTATCACTAGATCCTTTATTAACAGAAGCAGAAACTTTATCTCCTGCTCTTTTTCCACTTAAAGAAGATGAAAATTTATCTTTAGCTCCCCCTCCGCCGCCGCCGCCGCCAGATGAAGAAGAACCTCCCCCACTACCTCCTGTTCCTTTCATAGCATTAATTGCGCTCATGCCAGTTTTATATAAAGTTTGAGGTTTTATTGCCATATTATCGACAGATGCACCTTCTGTCATATCAGCTACAAAATTAGATAATGTTTCACTAAAATGATACATCAAATATAGTACAAAACATGCGGTTAAAAGGGAAATAGCAAGTTTTTTTATTTTTTCAAAAATCACCTGCACCATGTTAAAAAATATACCTGGTCGAGGCTGCACTGCATCAAGAAATGAGAATCTTTTTTTCTCTTCACCGCCACTTGCATCATTAATCCAGGGCATATCTTTACTAGTTAAAACATCTGAGCCAGTGTCAAACAACCAAGCTAGAGGATTATTTAATATATATCCTAAACTATTAATACAATTTTCAGCATCATCTGGAGTGTAAGTGCTCCAATCATTATCTAAATAAAAATACCTAATCGCCCTTCCCCCACCATTAGCACTTGATGTAAAAGATGATAATGCACCACTAAGTGGTGAAAATTGCATATCAGAATCAGCTGAAAAATTAAGTTCCTGAGATTTATATTTGCAAGTACCATAAAAGCCAAAATCATACACTGATAACATAGTGGTCATAAACACGATAGCAACCATTGGCTGCAACATAAACGAAATAAGCAATCTAACCCAAGATTCAAAATATGATTTTGTATAGCTAAATAAATACATAGGTACAAAAATTGGAGCAAGAACTCCAAGAATTACAATAGCTATCATACAAACCACAGTAGCATTAACTATAAAAGCACCTACTGAAATTACCATTAACGGATACATCAAAGCTAAAGAAATTAAAGTAAAATTACCTGAAATTACAGCAGGAATTAGCAAATATATATATGGTGGTATTGGAAAGCTGAGTATATCTAATTTAGAAAAATCATGATTACTAGAAGCATTTTGTACTATCATAGTTTGAATCATATCAAGTCCTAAATAATGGCTAACCCGGCAATCTAGCGAATCCCAAAGCGCCATATGCGCCATATCTTGGCTATAATCTGTAGAATCAAATCTACACAGTTCCGAAGGGCTTGCGCTAATAATCCAACCAGCTAATTGCGCCATTCCATCAAGTAAAAATGGAAAAGCCCATTGAATCATACCGTCTAATCTATCTAAATCATTACCAGTAGAATTAACATTTATGCCAATAGAAAAATAAACCACAAAGAGAAATTTAATAATAAAATTTACCCATTCTGATTTTGGTGGCACATCTCCAGAAAGCACAATTCTAAAACCAAATAGGATCACATATATAGTCAGCAAAGCTGCAACTATTTTATGCATACCAACTTGAAATTTAAACAAGGCGCTATCTACTCTATCTGGACTATTTAAAACAGTATCAACGTCTTGAAAATTACAAACAGAAGTACTAATCATCAATTTTGCAATCATTTCTTTAACGCATTCAATAATCGGTCCTGAAATCACTATTCCAGTTTTAGAATTTTCAATTGCTCTTCTATAACATCCACCTGTATTTGCACATTTGGTCAACGATAATACATTATCAAAATTAGGATCAGCCGGCCCATCATTTAGATCCATAAAATCAGCATAAATAGAAATAGGAAAAGGTTCTTTAATGTATTTACAACCTATCGGCACCCAGCCCGTAAAAGCAATAGTTGCCACGCACATTTTATCTTTTTCTCTAACTATTTTCCAAGGGAAAGCAGGAATAATACCGATATCTATCATTACTCCGGAATCTCCAACACGTTTATCTATAAATAAATTATGATAAGTTTGCTCTGGAATATCCCACGCATTTTTAATATCATTCCACGGAGCTTCTCCTGTAAAAAGAGCCTGCGCAATATAAACTGCACTTTGTGCAACAGCATTAGTTCTAGCCCATTGAAGTTTTATATTATTGCACATTGCAAAACTTAATTTCTGATCATTATAATCAATACGATTTTCCCGATAACAAGCTCCAGGAAAAAGCACCGGATCATTAACTTTAACTCGTAACATGGTATTGGCATACAGACCTGGTGATACAAGATTTGCAACCAAAAAAGTAAAAAATGGCGCTGGTATACAAGTATGCGCAAATTCGCTACGTAATAAGTCTCCTACACCTTGAGTTTCACAAGTTAACGAGCTAAGCACGTCAATAATAGTATCCATTGTATCGGCTCTAGCACTTGAAATACTGCTAAAGGATAAAATTAGTATCAATAAAAGAAGCTGAATTTTATGAAAAATAAAATTTACCGTAAAACTATTTTTTAGCTTTAAAAAAAGCATAAAAATAATGCTATTAAATCTTATTTTTACGGATTTTATCATTGCATCGATTTTACTTCTTCGTAAAAAATGGGTAGCCATTTTTTAGGATCATCACCATAAGTTTTAATGATACCATCAAGTAGTAATACGGTATCTGCCCTGCCAGATAAAACATTAATTATGTTCTCCATACCGTTTAGACTTAATTTTGCTACCACGGCATTTACCCCTTGTTTTATTAAAAAATACCTAGAAGCAGGGTCAGTTGTCTTAATCAGTACATATTCTCTTTGTGATAGCATAAAAGCTGTTTTATAAACATCAGTTGCTTTTAAATTGGGCAAAAATATTTGCGTTGCTGTTTGTTGAACTAAAGTATCACTAATTTTACTTTGCGTTGCATCTTCAACACTTTGCGTCGCAAAAATTACAAATGTATTTAATTTACGCAAAACTTTTAGCCAATCTTTGATTTTAGGTGCAAAAACCGGGTTATCAATCAGAGCCCAAGCTTCATCAAGAACTATCATAGTTCTTGAACCATCTAAGGAAATGTTGATCCGATGAAATATATATAGCAATACGGGAGAAAGGCTAATAGGATCTTTAAGTAATTCCGCCATTTCGAAACCAAAAACTCTTGATAAGCTAAGGTTAATTTTATCTTCATCATTATCAAAAATTTTAGCATGCGAACCTTTGCCATGCCACATTCCTATTCTGCTTGCCAAAGTGCCTGGTCCATCCATACCAAGGAAAGGAACAATATTACCTAATTTTCGATCTCTTTTATCTAAACGATAATTACCATTAATTGCTTGAGTTAATGTTCTGATATCTTCTGCGTTCAAAGTTTCACCATGTGAAGTGACAAGAGCACGCAACCAATCTAATAAAAAAGCCCTATTTTCTGTAGTATCATCCAATTGAAGAGGGTTAAAACCACAATTACCGCCAGGGTCAATAACAGTATAAATACCATCTAATGCCCTAATAAAAATCTCAGCTCCTCTATCTTTATCAAAAAAGAAGGTTCTTGGGCGAAATTTCTGTGCTTGAGCGCAAAGAAAATTCATCAGCACTGTTTTACCAGCGCCAGTTGGCCCAATAATTAGAGTATGCCCTACATCACGCACATGAAAATTAAAATAAAAAGGCGTGCCAGAAGTCGTATCAAGGACAGTCACATAATCTCCCCAATGATTACCAGCAATTTTCCCTAAAGGATAATTATGCATTGAAGCAAAGCCAGAAAGATTTAAGGTATTAATTACTGATCTTCTAATAATATAAGACATATTACCAGGTAGTTGCCCCCAATAGCTTGGCTCCATATTTACCTTTTCTCTTACTGGCTGCATACCGCAATTTGACAATTCTACAGAAGCCATAGAAAGAGTATTTTCTAGAGCTTTGAGATCTTGATCAATACAAACTATTGAAATATGATGTTCACCAAAACCTATATCACCACTCATTGCCATATCAAGTGCTTGTGAAATTTCAGCTATTTGTGAGACCGCCTTATCTTCTGATTGAATCATTCTATTTTGTTGCAATTGCATTTTATTAATAGCAATAGTTCTGTTAGAGAAAACAAAACTTTGCGTCATAATAAATTCAAATGGCATTTGTAAAAAACCATCAAAAACCCCTGCAGAGGTTGATGGGCCATATTCACGAACACTAACTACTCCGGCATATCTTCGGCCTCTTGGTCCTCTTGCTTCAATTGATTTAGAGCCAAAAAACAATCTGTTAGTTGGTAGATATTGATCTAATTTATTGCGAGTAGTCATCATCGGCACAGAATCGCCACAATTGACTAAAGTACCAAGGAATTCGCTAATTTCACAAAAATTACCAGTTTTAGTTTGCCTAACACCAAGTAGTTTTGCATCATAATCCCTTAAAGTATTAAGGAGCCTAGTAGACATTTCTTGCATGCTTTCATGCATTTCTTTCATATCTCTTTCCCAGGCGCTTTTATCTGATTTTTGCTTTATTTTCTTTAAAAAATATTCAATGAACGCCGCACCTTCTTTATCAGGCTCATATAAAATACTTACATATAATTCATTAAAATATGAATCATTCGCTGAATTTTTCTTTTGCCACTCAGATTCAAGATAGCTAATAAAATCTTTAGAAGTTTTAACAGTAGGGTCCAAACTAAAGCCTGCATCTTTTTGCATTACAGCTTTTCTACGGCGTATAGTATGGAAATATAGCGTAATGTTACCAGAAGCCATATTTTTTAGCATAGAGTTACGAACATTTTTTCTAATATCTAAATCTTCATCATCTGCAGTTTCAAATGAGAAACCGCCAACTTTTATAACCTGCAGTAAACCACCAGATTTTGTTAAAATAGTATTTTTACCCCAATGACATTTATATGGGATAAAGTGACCAACATGTTTTTCTTTCTTTGATTGCGCTTCTTTTGCTGCTGCAGTTTTAAATAATTTATACATTTTAATTACACACTATAAGAGTTTGCTCCCCAATAAGACTTATTTGAACATTGATTGCATTTACCAGCATAATTTAAGTAAAGCTCCATGAATCTTGGTTCTTTAAAGCAAAGCAAATAACCAATAAGATGTACAATAGCTGCAATAAAAATGATATAAACGCTAGATTCTTGGATAAATATCGTCACAGAAATCATTAAATTTAACATCGCATATTGTATGCTTACACCAAAAATCATCGATGGTCTGGTAAGACCAACAAATAAAGGATCTGAAGCAATTTGACCGGCCATATAAACCTCAAGCTCTTAAATTATTTATTGATTAATTTAAGTTTAATTGAATTTACAAATACAAATCAAATCTATAATAACAAAAAGAATAATATTTTTTTTATTATTGATAATGCAGCATCAACAGATGCTATAACCCTATTTTTCTGGCACTAGTTCTGGCACTAGTAATTAGTAATAGTGTTTAATATGTAGAACTAATTTAAAAATTTAATAGATTTATGCTAAATTAAATGATTTTTAATATTAGGGAATGCTAAAATCTAATGAATTCAACAAAATGTTAATGTTCCAAATGCAAGAAGAACTAAACTCAGATGAAAAAAAATTCATGCAATTTTGCAAAAACCCTGAAATTCTTAAAAAAATGGATGCAAAGCTTGTGCAAGAATTTGCACAAGCTGTAGAGAAAAATATTGGTAATATGAAGTTCAACAAAAAATTAGCAAATAAAGAAATTAGTAAAGCATTTGATAAAAAAACTATAAAAAATGCTCGTTATTTTCTTTTTAAAACTAAAAATTTTAAAAAATCTAATCAGTCAATTAACAAATTAGATATACTACTTAAAAATGACAAAGAAACCAAAAAAATTTCAAAATCTGAGAAATTATCTGTGCAAGAATATGGTTATGTAAAAAACTTTACGGATATTAAAAAATGGACAAACGCGCTAAATCTTTTAGCACAAAAATCAAATAATAAGGAAATAGAAAAATTATCTACAAACATCACCAGAGCTTATAAACTTAATGAGAATTTACAAAATTTGGTCAGCAAAAACTCTATGGGATTACGTAGTGGCGATATAGCCATGTATAAGACTGAGAAAAAATGGAGCATGAAAGGCAAAAAAGGTGCATGGTTGGGGCATGAGGGTAGGTTAGAAAAAATGCTACTTACAGAATATAATCATGCAGCCCCAATAATTACTTTAAGTAATAACAAAAACCAGAAAACTGCTCATTTTTCGCATGTATGGGATACAGAGAGGACAGACACAGTGCTCCTTGATGAATTAATCCAATCAGATATCTATAGAATGGATGTATCAAAACTGGTGTCACCAGCTAAAGCAAAGCAGTTAGAACAGGTCAATTATGGCACTAAAACAGATGAAAAAGGCAAAGAAATAAAAGTAAAATGGCAAGATGTAATGCAAGATAGATTTGAAAAATTAACCGAGGCTTTGCATGCTGAGCAGTCAAATAATAAGCTTTTTACACTTGAAGAACAATATAACAATTTAGAAAATGAATTTAAAGTGAACCGTAAAATTCTACAAAAAATGGAAAATAAATATAATCAAAATATAGAATTCCTTAAACAGACTAAGCAAACACCAAATAATAAAATTTTATTAAAAAAAACAAGATTGGAAATGAAAAATTTGAGGGAAGAATATAAATTACTCACAAAAAAACAAGAAAAAATTGATGAAAAAAGTCAAGAAATTGAAAAAGAAGTTGAAACAGTTAGCAAAAAAATAATAACAAATGATGGTGAAAGATTAGAATCAATCAAACACTGGATTGGTCCAAAAGCTGCTATTGAAGGGCACAAATCATCTAAAGATAAAAATGATTTACGAGATATTTCTAATCGTATGTTTCATGCTGATACTGAAGAGAAAAAAATGCTTTGCTCTGAATATGCTATAAAATCCCAATTATCGGCTATTGATCAGTTAAATAAAATAACTTCCTATGATTTAATAATGGCAAACATCATTGACAAGGAAGAAAACATCATTAAAAATCCGGTATCCAAAAAAGAGAGGTTAGATAAAGTTCATCCTGGACAGTTGGTTAAATTAATGAAACAAACTGGCGCTGTAAAAAGAGTAAAAACCGAGGCTGAACGCTTTATCAATACTGAGGAATTAAAAGCAAAATCGCTTAGCAAAGATTATGTAAAACCTTTAAGCGATAAAATATATTCTGTGCTAAAAAATTCAGCCTCTCAAAAAGAATTTAAAGAAAAAGCAACAAAAGCTACAAATAATTATCTAAATTCTTATCAAGTTGATGATAAAACTAAAACAAATGTTAAAAAACAAATTTTAGATCAAGGTTTAAACGAAATATATAATAAATATCAGGAAAAACCAAAAGGTATAAAAGAAAAAATCAAAGATGTTTGTACCAAGGTACTTGTATTTTGCAAGATAATTAAAAAAGATCAAGCTATTCGTCAAGATATCAAAACTAAATTGGAAGCGGCGCCAAAGATTAAGAAAAAAATTAATCCTACATTTGCAAAGGCAGCAGAAATTGGAGAAAAATTAAGGAAGACGCTTGCTAAAAAATTTGGTAAAGCACCCAAAATTAAAAAAACTACTCATAAGATCAAAAAAAATTCACAACGCTCAATCTAATAGCACTTCTCTAACCCGACTATAAAAAAAGCGCCCCGAAAGGCGCTTTTTAAAAAATAATAATAGGTTTAACAA